>NZ_FPBY01000030.1 GCF_900116755.1 Clostridium sp. DSM 8431 | reverse complement strand
CTTACAATCCTAATATTCAAGCTTTTCATCTTTTGGTCAAATTTATCCATATATATAATATAAGGCTTCCCCAGTTAAGCTTGCCTGCCCCATATGAACACATCCATAAAAACTTATAAAGTAACTACCGAACTTTGGACTTTCCTACTTTTTGCAAGGTTATCCACTTTATAAGCCAATACTTGGTTTACTTGCGTTATGTTCCATATGTCCTCTAGCGCTTCCTTCATACCTTATCGTTGCCAATAACGCACTTGCATTCGAGTTGTCTTCCTATCGGGACGGCGACGCAGGCTTCTTTCAGCCTGCCGGCTCAGCAAACATGCTGGGCGAACAAAAAAGGTAAGGAAATTTTCCTTACCTAAAGATCTCTACACACATAAATAATATTTTTTAACTTGAGAAACTATTTCCTTAGCCTGTGCTGCTTGTTTGCTTGGCACTTTAAAAGAAATTGGTGCACTATAGTAAGCTCCTTGTGGCCCCATTACTGTGTTTCCATCTACTCCAATTTTAACATCTACATCTAAATCAAAATTTCCTGCTGTCTCAAAAGAAACACTCTTTACATTTTTTGCAGGGAAGAATTTAACTTCAACCTTTTTACCTGTTACCCCTTGAACATCTACTAAATATATTCCAAGATTAGTAAGTACTATTGAATCTCTTATAAATTGATAAGAACTTAATACTGTTTCATTTTCTGAAAAGAAGTCTTGAACAAACTTTAAATCTGCTCCTGCTGTAGCTTTTCCTGTTAGTTTATCATATAGTCCCATTATATTCTCCTTTTAACTATTTTTCTTATAATATAGTTTATCATAATTCTTTAATTAATATAACTACCATTTTGTTCTGCAGTTATCATTTGAAGAGTATTATTTATGGCTTCTACCACGCCTTCATAGCTTTCATAAATATTAACCTTTATATAATCCTTATCAAGTTCAAAATCCTCAATTTTAGCATATAAATATTTGTTTCCAATTATCATGTTATTTAAAATGCAGCAATACTGCTTTGGTACAAAGCCAATAACATAGCCCTCTTCTGATACAATTTTTATGCTTATACTATTATATTCATTTTCTGTATCTCTAACCAAATAAAACCTAACGCTTGTTTCTAATGCTTCCTCTAAAAATCTTCTATGTCTATAACTAGTGCCAGCTACCTTAGTAGTTACAAGATATACATCCTCTACATGTTCCTCTTCTATTTTATCCTTAACTTCCACAAATTCCTTTTTATTATTTTCATCACTAAATATAAGCTTTTCTAAAAGTATTTTTAACTTTTCATTAGGTTCCCTATTATAACAATCCTTTATTATTTCCCATTCTTTTTCATCTATATCATCTCTATACCTTCTTAAAATTCTTATAGCCTCTCTTCTCACTTCATTTTTATTACCAAAAAGACCAAGCATTGAAATTGTCTTTCCTTCCTCTGGCATAGTTTTAGATGAACTAATAACAAGGGCAAATATAAGGTCTTCTAAAGTATTTTCTCTGCCACCTATATCCTTTGGATTTCCTATATAGTCTTTTACTTTAAAATTATTATAGAAATATTTTATCATCTGCATCTTGTCTTTTTTACTTCCATCTTGAACTATATAAAAGTAAACGGATATCTCTCTTTTATTTTTTTCAAGATAAGGAAGGAAATCTTCAAAACTTAGCTGAGCCCCATAATAATCAGCTAAATCTATAATAGCTTCACAATCTCCCTTTGCCTTTTCAACACTATCTTGAAAGATGTATGTCATATTTTTATTTTTAAGTAATTTATCTACCTCATATTTAATTCTTTCCTTATTATTATCAATAACACCATCTCTTAATAAATAAATAGCATACAATGAATATAGAGTATTTCCTCTAGATTTAACAATTTTAAAATATTCTCTTACGAAGTCATAATTATAATTTGAAGATGTTATATTATTTTCTTTTAAATAAGTTGATAATATGAAAGATAAGTTATCTAATTTTTTCTCATCCATATCATCCTTTAAATACCTAATTAAATCAATTCTATTCATAATAAAATCAATGTAAACATCTTGATAAACATCATCTTTATATGCTTTCTCAATAAAATACTTTAAAATTTCATCATTGTCATATGTTATATTAGTTAAAGCAAAAAGCTTAATAACACCCTTAGTATTTTTTGATAGTGTAAATAAGAAATCTTCATAGACCTTCATCTTCTTTATGGTTCTATCTAAGTAGAAAATATACTCTCCTTCCTTAGAAAACACATCTATTATCTTTTCTATTTCACTTCCATTTTCATAGAATTCTAATAAGATAAGACCAAGTTTAACCATCCATGTCTTAAATGATTTAAATATTAAATATTCCGTAAAAGTCTTTAACCACTGTCTATTTAAAAGATCTTCATCTAGAATTATCTTTATCTTTCTTAAAAATACATCCTTATAACTAATAAGAAGATTTTCTTTCAAGGTAAAGTCAGGACATATTTCATTTTTATTCTGCATATTAATAACCTTATCTAGTAAATAGTCACATAAATCAATTTGTTCATTAACACTTAGTTTATTATCTCCAAAAATATACTCGACCTCTTCTTTTCCAGAATAACAATTATAATTATTATTGTTTTTCAGTTTTTTATATATGCTGTCCATTATCTCACCTCTTCACCTATATATTAACTATACAAATATATTCTTAAGTAACAAAGTTTTATTCATTTGACTTCTTCTTTTTGTGTCTATTTACTGCATTATTGCACATATTTCCTTCACTATCGATACTTCTAAATTTCATATTTTTGTTACCGTTTCCACAATCTATAGTTTTAGGTCCTAAACCAAATTCCTTAAAAATATTTTCCATTAAAAATCCCTCCCTAAAAAACTATCTTTTTAATTTGTACCTATTAATTTTCCTTTATAGTGAATTCTATTCTATTTTTAACATTCTTATTCTTAAATTTTTAAAAAAAGTGAACAAACTTATAACTTTTTATTAAATCATTCATAAATTTTTCCTATCAAAATTTAATTATTTTGCTTTTAGGTTCTTTCTAAGGCACTACAATTATTTTTTAATGTCTTTACCATCTTAGATAGCTGAAAGCCCCTATTCATTGCGTTTTACTCACTTAAAAATTTTATATTTTCCTTGCATTAAAAAAATAACAGCTAATAGTAATACTTTACCATTAGCTGTCATCTTATTCTTTATATCTTAACTTAATTGTTCTTAAATATTAGAACTTATTTTCTTTTTCTTTTAAATCCTACAGCTCCTAGAAGAGACATACCTGCTAAAGCTGCTGTTGCCATTGCTCCTGCATCACCTGTTTTAGCTGAATTTCCCTTCTTATTAGAAGTTGACTTTTTAGTAGTATTTGATGTATTAGTAGAGCTATTTACATCTTCATTAGTATCAGCCTTATTATCTTCAGCTGGAGTAGTTGACTCTTCTGTCTTGCTATTTTCTGAAGGTGCATCTGATACTTCTCCCTTGTTATCTTCTGAAGGTGTATCTGATACTTCTCCCTTGTTATCTTCTGAAGGTTTATTTTGATCAGCTGGATCTTGTGGCTTTTCTTCTGCCTTATCCTTTAATGCCATGTAATCTCCTCTAATAATCTTTCCATTTTCATCTCTTTCAAATGAAGTTGGTGCTACAGTGCTCTTAAAGTCATCAGCTGTTAACTTTTCGCCCTTAAGATTTGCTGTTTCTGTTCCGTTTGAGAAGTAATTATTTTCATTTAAAACTTCATTTGGAATAAGGTCTTCACTTCCCTCTTCAGTTCTAAATGAAATAATATTACTCATTCCATATTGAGGTTTTACATTTGTATAGTAATCAAGTTTAACGTTAATATCGTTGTCTACAGATATTGAATTTTCAACTATACAAGCTGGGTTTTGGTTACCTAGAATACCTACTGCATCATTGTGGAATGATAAAGAATCTTTTAACTTATGGTAAACTATAATTCCTTCTCCACCAAGTTTAAATCCATTACCATCACCCTTAGTAACAGTTCCATCTGTTAGCGTACCATTTTCATAAGCTACACAGTCTTCTATAAGAACAGCACCAATCTTACCAATTTCAAGTTTAGAGAATAGATCCCATCCATCATCACAGTTGTTATGAGCTATACATCCTCTAAATATATTTCCTTCACCAACTGAAATCTTAGCTGCAAATCCATCAGCATTGTTCATAGCCTTATCTTTATTATCATAAGATTCACAGTTTAATATTAAGTTGTTTGATGGCCATCTATCTATTGTTAATGATTGATCACCACTTATTTGTAATCCAGTATCACCATTTTTATAAGTTTTAACATCTTCAATTATATTATTGTTTCCACCTACTACGAAACCTTGTGACTTATTTACAGTATTGCATACTTCAATACCTTTAACATGCCAGTAATCTCCCTTTAAAGTAAGTCCTGAAGACTTAGTTCCAAAATCAAATACTGCATTTCCATCATAAGAAGTTAAAGTTTTCATAACATCTTTAGTACCGTTATTTCCCATTTCAATTGTAACAGGTTTATCTAAATTATAAGTACCACCTTTAACCTTAACAGTTTGTCCCTTTCCAGTATATTTAAGAGCAGTATATATATCTAGTGGACTTTCTACAGTACCATCACCATTTTCAGTTCCTTCTTGAGATACATATATTTCACCATTTTCAGTCCCTATAGTCTTATAAGTTACAGCTAAAGGATTTTCACTTACTTTTCCATCTTCTGAAGTATATTTAAGATTGAAGTTATTTTTACCCTTAACTAGTTTAGTATCTACATCTATAACTCCCTCTTCTGAAACTTTACCATTAAAGATTTCTTTTCCATCTTGATCTATTACTAAATTACCATTTACATTAGTCTTAGCAGATAATTTATAATCTTCAGTTCCTGAATTCTTAGTTGAAAGAACTGTAGCCTCAGGATTTACTACTTTAACTGGTGCATCTACTCTTGGAGCATCTTCAGATTCTTTTGAAGTAGTTAAGTTAACATTTGATACAGTTATTCCTGCAACTCTTGCTGTAAAGAATCCTAAGTAAATCTTATTTGAATCCATTACTTCAAGTCCTTCTGGTCTGTAGTATATTACTTCTTCTCCATTATCTACACTTGCTATATATCCTGTATTAGTCTTCTTTAAACTTAACTTATATGTAGCTGTTCCATCATTAGCTGGTCTTCCACTAAATTGATGAGCATTTTCCATAACTATTTTGCTGCTATTATCAGGTGTAACCCCATATCTCATAACAGATTGAACATTTCCTTTGTATCCACCAACTAAAACCATGTTAGATGGAGCAATTGAGTCATCATTAGCAACTCCAATAGTATCTCTTGCCATAATACCAAATCCACATTGATTATCTGGATTTTCTTTTTCAAAGTAATCTACTCTAACATCTGCTGAAAGTTCAAAGTTTTGGTCTGGGTTTATTTCAGTATAATAATAAGTCATACCATCATTTGATCCTGTAACCTTACCACCAGTTCTTGAACCGTCTTTTTGTCCTGAAGTTAAAGTTACTGTTTTATTTTTATCATCAACTGAAATTGTATTTTGATCTTCAAAAGTAGTTAAACCAAATCTAGTTCCAGTCCATTTAACCTTTTCTGCTTCATTTTCCTTTTGAGGTTTTTGTGCACTTGAAGAGTTTTCAGTTTTTGCAGCATAAGCTTCTAACTTTTCAGCTACTGCATCAGCATCCCAATTATTTAATACATTTGCCCTAGTGTATTTTGCTGCTTCTTCTTCACTTAAAATTTTTCTATTTTCAGTGCTTTCACTTACAGCTCCAGCTCCAGTATTTCCATACTCAAACATTCTATTATCTTTAGGGTATTCAGTTTCCTTATTTCCAGCAGCATCTCTACCTTCCATAGTGCTCCATCCCTCAGCTTTAATATGAGCACCTAATTCACAGTTTTTAAATACAGCTTCTGAATTTCTTGTACCATTATCATGCCATGGTCTTCCTAGATAAACTGTACCAGCTTCTGATATATCACTTGTTAATTTACAGTTTTCAAAAAGGTAACCATACTCACTTGATGCAGATGTATTTGGTGCTGTAACATATCCCTTAGGATTTATTCCTTGTCTATCTACTGAATGAAGTTCACATCCTTCAAATACTGCCATAGCATTACCAAAGATAAAGTCTACATCTCCTTCTATATAACAATTCTTAAAGTATTGTCTGTTTGAATAAGGACATAATGTATCTTGGTTTCCAATAAATCTACAGTTTACAAAAGTAGTCATATCAGCTGTACTCATCATTGCTACAGCTTGTTTACTTTTTATTGTTGTATTAGCTTCATCAAAAGAATTTTCCATTGTAAGGTTTACTGCTGAGAAATTCTTTGCCTTTCCACCAATATTTATACTTGCAGACCCACCAGTTCCATAAGTACTAACTCCATCTCCTCCATCTTCTGCCCTCTTAATAGTTCCAGCAGCATCATCATAAGTTAATACAACACCAGTATTACTTTCCCCTACTAATGTCACATTAGGAGTATTAATAGATAACTTTTCTTTATATGTACCATTCTTTATGTAAATAACAAATTCACTTGCATTATTGCTTGGAACTAAATCTAAAGCTTCTTTTACTGTCTTTACTGTTTTTATTCCTTCAACACTGTCTCCACTGTTTCCCTTCATGCTTCCATCAACGACAACATTAGCAAAAGCTTGTGCTGCTTCACTTTGTACTAATGCACTAGTACTAGTTTCAGCAGCATTTGCTATAATCATTTGTCCTTGAGGAACTAGCATAGAAAGAGAAATCATTACTGCTAAAAATTTTCTCTTCATTGTTTTTGCTCCCCCTAAATTTAATTAATTATTTTCTTTTTCTATTTCTAACCATGCCTATGAATCCTAATCCAGCAAAAGCAGCTGTAGCCATAGCACCCATATCTCCAGTTTTTACATTCTTTGTTTTATTGTTTTTCTTATTTGAACTACTTTCATTCTTAGCTTCATTAGATGCTTCTCCTGAAACTTTTTCAGATTCATTTGATTCTTCAGCTTCACCTGGCTTTTCTGTTTTACTTGGCACTTCAATTTCGCCTGGTTTTACATTTTCGCCTGGCACTTCAGTTTCACCTGGTTTTACATTTTCACCTGGAATATCAGCTTCTTTATCCTTTAATACCATGTAGTCTCCTCTGATTATGTTTCCATTTTCATCTCTTTCAAATGATGAAGGTTTTTCTAAGCTCTTGAAATCTTCAGAACTTAATTTATTTCCTAAACTATTTTGAGAAGTTTCCCCATCATAGAAGTAGTTAGTTTCTCCCTTAACTACATCTGGAATAAAGTCATTATTACTATTTTCAGTCATATAAGAAATATTATTATCAAACTTATATAATAACTTAACATTTGTATAGTAATCTAAGCTGTAGTTAACATCATTATCTACAGATGTACATCCTTCAACTACAATAGCTGGGTTACTATTACCTGTAATACCTGCATGATTATTATCAAATGATAATGAATTCTTTAAAGTATGTTTAACTGGAATACCTTCTCCTCCAAGTTTGAAACCATTACCATCACCCTTTGTAACAGTTCCATCTGATAAGTCACCATTTCCATAAGCTATAGAATCTTCAATAGTAACAGCTCCAATAGCTCCAAGTTCAAGTTTAGAGAATAGATCCCATCCATCATCACAGTTATTATGAGCTATACATCCTCTAAATACATTTCCTGTACCTACTGCAAGTTTAGCTGCAAATCCATCAGCATTATTCATAGCAGCATCCATGTTATCATATGATTCACAATTTAAGATTAAGTTATTTGATGGCCATTCATCCATACTTAATTCTTGATCACCACTTATTTGAAGTCCTGTATCTCCATTTTTATAAGTCTTAACATCTTCAATTATGTTGTTGTTTCCTGAAAGTGTGAAACCATGTTTTGTATCAGCTGTATTACAGAAATCAACACCTTTTATATGCCAGTAATTAGCATCTAAAGTAATTCCATCAGATACACTTCCAAAATCAAATATTGCACGTTCACCATCATAAGTAGTTAAAGTCTTCATAGTTTTTTCAGTACCATCATTACCTTTTTCTATAGTAATTGGTTCTGTAAGATTATAAGTACCACCTTTAACCTTGATAGTTTGTCCATCTCCTGTGTATTTAACTGCAGTGTAAATGTCTATTGGACTATCTACAGTACCTTTACCTTCTGCTGTACCATTTTGTGATACATATACATCACCTTGTTCTACTCCATAAGATTTGAAGTCAACAACATATGAAATATCATTTAACTTTTCACCATCTTTTGTTTCATAGCTAATAGTAAAATTATTTAATCCCTTGTTAAGTTCTGCTGGTACAGCTAAATTTGAATCAATTTTACCATTATAGATTTCTTTTCCTTCTTGAGATACCTTAACAGTTCCTTCTACATTTGTATTTAAAGCTAAGTTGTAATTCTTTGTTCCTGTACTTGAAGCAGACTTTACATTTACCTTTGGAGTAACCTTAACTTCTGGAGCCTTTTCACCTGCTGGATCATCAGCTTCATTAGATAATTTTAAATCAATATTTGATACTGTAATTCCTGCAACTCTTGCTGTAAAAAATCCTAGATAGAACTTATCACTTTCTACTGATTCTAATAAATCTGGTACATAGTAAGTTACTTCTTCACCATCATTAACACTTGCTATATATCCTGTATTAGTTTTCTTAAGGCTTAATTTATATGTAGCAGTTCCATCGTTAACTGGTCTATCACCAAACTTATGAACACCATTCATTGTTATTTTGCTATCTAGATTAGGAGTAACTCCATCTCTATAAACTGATTGAACCATTCCTTTATATCCACCAACTATAACTTCATTAGATGGTGCTATAGAAACATCATTAGCTACGCCTAAAGTATCTCTTGCCATAATACCAAAAGCACATTGCTTATCTGGTTTAGCCTTTTCAAAGTAATCTACTCTAACATCAGCAGTAAGTTCAAAGTTTTGATCCTTGCTTAATTCTGTATAGTAATATGAAATACCATCATTAGAACCTGTAACTTTACCACCTGTTGCTGAACCATCTTTTTGTCCTGAACTTAAAGTTACTGTTTTATTTGCTTCATCAACTGAAATTTTATTTTGTTCTTCAGAAGTTGTGATACCAAATCTTGTTTGATTCCATTGAACCTTTTCTGCTTGGTTTTCTTTAGTAGTAGTTTCAGTTTTTTCTCCACTTACATCATTAGAAGCACTTTCTTTATAAGATGCTAACTCATCTACCTTAGAATTAAAATCCCATCCAGCTAAAACATTTTCAGCAGTATAAGTAGCAGCTTCTTTTTCAGTCATTAACTTTCTTGTATCACTTGTTAAAGCTCCTTTTCCTGTGCTACCATATTCAAGCATATTTTCAGTACTTGGATTAATAATTGCTTTTTCACCATTAACCTTTGTTTCCATTGAAGTCCATCCTTCTTTAGAAATATGACTTCCCATTTCACAATTTTTATATACTACATTGGATTTAAGAGGTTCTGTAGCACTACTTGGATGCCAAGGTCTTCCTAAGAATATAGTTCCGTTTTCAGTAATATTAGTAGTTAACTTAGAATTTTGAATTAAATATCCATACTTATTTAAAGCTAATGTACTTGGTGCAGTTACATATCCTTTTGATTCTGCATTAGCTCTATCTATAGAGAATATTTCACAACCATCAAATACTGCTTGTGCAGCTCCAAAGATGAAATCTACATCTCCTTCAATATAACAATTTTTGTAAAGCTGTTTATTCTTATTAGCATATAAAGTGTCTTGATTTCCTATAAATCTACAATTATAGAAAGCACTTTGATCTGCTTCATTTTTAACTGCAACAGCTTGTTGGTTTTTTATTGCAGAGTTTTTCATTTCATCAAAACCGTTTTCAAAAGTTATATTAGCTGCTGAGAATCCTTTAGCTGATGAACTTATAGTAACGCTAGCTGAATTACTTGTTCCATAAGTACTAGTTCCATCTCCACCATCTTGAGCTCTCTTTATAGTTCCTGATGCATCATCAAAAGTTAAAATAGTTCCTTTTGAACTTTCACCTACCATTGTTATGTTAGGCTTATTTATTTTTAATTTTTCTTTATATGTACCATTTTTAATAAAAATAATGTATTCTGAATCATTACTGCTAGGCACTGATTCTAATGCTTCCCCTACTGTTTTAACAGTTTTAATTCCATTTACTAACTGTCCACTTTCCCCTGATAATGAAGCATCAACAATTATATTAGCTTTAGCTGAAATTTCATTATTAACTGACTGTGATAAAGATACATTTTCTGCCGCTTTAACAGACATAGCCATCATTTGACTTTGAGGTATTAATAATGCTGCTGCAATAATTACCGATAAAAATCTTTTTTTCATGATTTATATCCCCCTTGAATTTATGTTTTGAAGTTTTATGCACAATATATCTTCTGTTAAATAATCAAACTTATCTTGTATACATTCATTATGTGATTTTATTTAAACTAAATAAAAATTTAACAAATATGCAAAAAACGTTTTCACACATAGTTTACTACCATTTTTTATATTTTTCAACGTTTTTTTGAAAAACATCAATGTTTTTTTATTTTTTTTAATCTTTATAGGTTTTATAATGAAATTTTCTAATTCTTTAATATATAGTAATTTTGTGTTATTTAATTTTTTATGTATACTTATTCTTTAACTATTACTTTTTTATTTAAATTACACTAATTGTATACAAATAGACGCAAAAAAGTACACCCAGACTTCCATCATCTAGATGCACTTTCTTCTCTATTTTTTCTAATTCCAATTAATACTAATACTATCCCATATCATTTTCCCGCATTTAGCAAGAGTCATAATACCATAAACACTATTAGGAATACCTTCTGAAAGAATTGTTGCTGTAAATTCTCCCTTATCTAAATTAATTAATTCAGTATCGTTCTCTACTCCTTTTTTATCTCCACTCTTGCTTGAAATTTCTACTTTCAAATCATCTGGTATATATAATGCTAGCTTATTCTTTTTCTGCTGCCTTGTTAGAATATCTATAAGCATTATTCCATTATCTCTTTCTAGAAACTCACCCCTATATAACTTTTTCCATAGAAGCCCCAAATCATAAGCACTAGTTATATTCTCAATACCATAACTACTATTTCTTTCATCACTTGTTTTTCTATTTAGGAAGGTATTTTTAAGATTCATTTCTTTTATATCACTATTGATTTTTTCCATTCCAATTAAATCAATAATTTTATTTGCTGCTGTATTATCACTTTGTATAAGCATTGCTACTAATAATTCAAAAACTGTATACTCTCTTTCATTAAACTCATGAATAATTCCTGTTCCATACACCTTATCATCTCTATTTACCAAAATTTTATCCATAAAATCCACTTTCTTATCTTCAACAGCTTTGATGAGTGAAACTGCAATATACATTTTCATACATCCTGCAGCAGTCATTTGCTTATGCTCATTAAATCCATAAACAAATCCACTAGTTAAATTTTCAAAATAGAAACCATATTTACCCATTCTAGATTCTAGATATCTTTTTATTTCTTTCATTTAATACCTCCCTAAAGAAAATAATATCTAGTCACCAAAGCAAGTTCCAATTTTCTTAGCTATTGTCACTAGCTCACCTTTTGGATCTACTTGTTTTGTTTGTTGTCCAATAACATTTTCAAGACTATCTGAAGATATATTATCTCCCTTTAGGCATACCATCTGTCCAAACTTTCCTTCTTCAATTAATTGAACAGCTGCCACTCCATATCTTGTTGAAAGTATTCTATCAAAAGTTGAAGTAGTTCCTCCCCTTTGAATATGTCCAAGAACTGTACATCTAACTTCATGATCCTTAACTAATCTTTCTAAGTCTGAAGCAAGTTTATTTCCTATTCCTCCAAGCCTTATTGGATCTGGGCTATCCTCTACTATTTTAGATACTACAACCTCTCCATCCTTAGGTTTAGCTCCTTCTGCCACAACTATTATAGTAAATAACTTTCCTTCATTTTTTCTTTCTTCAATCTTTTCAACTATTTTGTTAATATCATATGGTATTTCTGGAATTAATATAACGTCTGCTGAGCCTGCAATTCCTGATTCTAAAGCAATCCATCCTGCTCCACGCCCCATAACTTCGCATATCATAATTCTATGGTGAGATTCAGCTGTAGTATGAAGTCTATCTAAAGCTTCTGTTGCTACATCTATAGAAGTATTAAACCCAAAGGTAACATCTGTTGATGCTAAATCATTATCAATAGTTTTTGGCACACCTATAACCTTTACACCTTTTCTAGCAAAATCTCTAGCAGAAGTAAGTGTTCCATCTCCACCAATTACAACAAGTACATCTACACCTTCTTTTTTCATGTTTTCCACTGCAACATCAGATACGTCTCTTTTAACCATTTGTCCATTAACTTCAACTTGATAATCAAATAAATTATCCTTATTTGAGCTATATAAAATAGTTCCCCCTCTACTTAGAATACCTGAAACTGATTCTAGTGTAAGAGGCATAAAGTCATTATTATAAAGCCCTCTATACCCAAATTTGTATCCAATGACTTCATAACCACAATTAAGTATTGCTGTTCTTGTTACTGCTCGTATTACCGCATTTAAGCCTGGGCAGTCTCCTCCACCTGTAAGTAGCGCTATCTTCTTAACTTTATCCGCCATTTTAACTCCCCCCATATAAAAACTCCAAAATACTATTTATATATTATGCAATAAATTTCTGTCATTATATTTTTCAATTAAATAATACCATATTTTGGAAGCATTTAAAAGTATATTATTTAACGAACTTATAGACTCTTTACTATTCATTATTGTATTATTTATAAAAATAATACTAACTTAAAGTCGTAACATGACTCTTTTACAGTAACAATAGAATATCCTGCAGTTAAAAACATATAAAAAGGTGAATATCCTTACCTAAAAAGAATATTCACCTATATTTAAACAACTATTTTAAATAAGAGCTTTTAAAGCAACTAGATCAAAGAAATTAACTTCTCCATCAGCATTTATATCTGATTCTTTCTCATTAATTACTATGCCTTGTCCACCTGCATTAATGTATTTTCTAAGTACAGTATAATCTGAAATATTTATCTCACCATCTGAATTTACATCACCAGAGCCTTTTACAATTGGCTCTTTATTAGGAGCAACACCAGTGAAAGCCTCAACTATTTCTGGATACATCCAAGTTAATGTATATCTATTTAAAAGTCCCATTCCTGTATCATATCCATACTTAGAATCAGCTTCAAACTTACCACCTTGGTCCCACCAGAAGCACTTAATTCCATACTTTTTACTTTCATTTACAATGTATCTAGAGTATTCTGCTCTATCTGATAAATTATCTTTATTAGCTGCTGCCATTTCACCTATAATAACTGGTACTCCTTTACTTGTAAAGTGATTGTAAAGATTTAATAAAGTACCATCTATATTTATCTTTCCAGAATTCTCCTTCCAAGCAGTTTGCTTAGTATACTCACCAATTACATTTGCATAAGCATAAGGTAAATAGAAGTGAACTTGTACTATAAGACTATTTTCTCTAGTGTCTTGTGGTATAACAAAATCATCAAGTACGTTACCATCAGTACTTGCAGCATAAGTGTTAACTATTAAACATCTTTCTTTATTATTTCCACCAGTTTTACGAACTGTATCTACAAACATTTGATTGAAAGTATTTACTGCTGTAGTAGCTTCCTTTCCTGGATACTGCCAGTTAGTTTTTTCATCTAACATTTCATTAAAGCCTTCAAATAATAAGTTATTGTCGTAATCTTTAAATCTATCTGCTATTTGATTCCATACTGCTTTAAACTTTTTACTCTTATTATTTACACAGTTATCAGAAGCCCATAGCCATCCATCTCCATCAACATCATGATGAACATTTATGATTGTGTACAAACCATCTTCCATTGCATAATCTACAACTTCTTGAACTCTATTCATCCATTCTTCTTCTATTTTATAACCACTAGCTTCATCGCCAATATGTTGAGTCCAAGTTACAGGTATACGTATAGCATTAAAGCCTGCTGCCTTAACAGTATCTATCATAGCTTTAGTAGTAACTGGGTTAAACCAAGCAGTTTCAAATTTATCTGGCTTACCGTCTGTCCCTATTTTTATCCAATCTCCAAAAACTTCCAATGAACCACCAAGGTTCCATCCTGCATTAATATCATTTACTATGTTACCTGCCATTCCTTCATAGTTTATTTTAACCTCTGAAGTTTTTTCTGGAACAATACTTACTTTAGTAATAGTTGTATCTGCTCCCCCTGGTTTAATAGTAATTTGATTTAAGTTAGAAAAATCTTCTCCATAGCCTGTAGTACATGCTTCATAAGTATAATAAGCTGTACCTTTTGAAAAATAAGAAGCAGTAACTTGTCCCCAAGTGTTTCCTCCTGACCAAGAACTAAAAATAACATAAGGAGCTAAAGTTCCTTCATAATCAATTTTAAAAGTAAATGGTTTTGAAAAATCACTAACCTTAAAATCTTTTATTTCTGCAAGGGTTTCCCATGGGTCCCAGCTTCCTGAAGCAGTTGCCTTTCCTGCAAATAAAACCACTTCATTATCCTTTGTTTCTTCAGCTGCACTAACTTTAATTCCAAAATTGAATGGTATTATCATTAGTAAAGTCATAATGAAAGCAATAATGTTTTTAAAAATTTTTTTCATACCTTTTTCCTCCTTGAAAGATTTACATATTACTTTTAAAGTATATCAAGGAATATTTATACAGTTTATATATTTGCACAAACTTTTTTCTTATGGTCGTAATATACATAATCAAAATCATTACCAATGCTTTTTTCTTCCTAAAATACTATTGTTTTTTCAATATACTTATTTATTTAGGCTGTATTTTTAAATAAAGTGATAAGTAAAACTAATTTTAAAGTTCATACTTAAATAAGGATATGTTAACTGCAATATTTGTCCCATTTGATATTTTACTAAGAAAATATTCATTTATAATAAGAATTAATCACTCCTAAATAATCATTTGTTTAGATACCTATCTATTTTTATCACTTTTATCCATAATACAGCCTAAAAAAACATAGAATTTAGAGTTCTCCTTATATTCCTAAAAAGAGAGTTCAAAACCCTATGCTTTTCTTTACTCTATTTAATTTTAATTAGGATTATTACCTGCTAAAGCTTCAACTATTTCAGGATACTGGAAGGTCAAATTATATCTATTAAGAAGTCCCATTCCTGTATAATATCCATACTTAGAATCTGCTTCAAATTTACCTCCATTATCCCACCAAAAGCACTTAATTCCATATTTCTTACTTTGCTCTACTACGTATTTAGTATATTCTACTCTATCATCTAAGTTATTTTTATTAGCTGCAGCCATTTCACCTATAATAACTGGTATTCCTTTACTTGTAAAATGATTATAAAGATTCATTAAAGCTCCATCTATCTTAACTTTGCCTCCATTATCTTTAAAAGAAGTTTGAGTAGTATCTTCACTTCCAATTACATTTGCATAGGAATAAGGAACATAAAAATGTACTTCCACTATAAGACTATTTTTTGCAGTATCATCTGGCATAACAAAGCCATCAAGTACATCACCATCTGTGCTTGCTCCATAAGTATTAACCACTAAGCATCTTTCCGCATTATTTCCACCAGTTTCACGAACAGTATCTACAAACATTTGATTAAATTTATTTACTGCATCTATAGCTTCTTTTTCAGGGTTATGCCAATTATTTTTACTATCTAACATTTCATTAAATCCTTCAAATAATAGGTTATTGTTATAATCCTTAAATTCTTCGCTTATTTGACTCCATACTGCTTTAAATTTATCACTATTTTTATTTACACTATCATCTAAAGCAACTAACCATCCATCTTTTCCAGTATCATTATGCATGTTTATTATAGTATATAAATTATTATCCATAGCATAATCTACTACTTCTTTAACTCTATTTAACCATGCCTCATCTATCTTATAGCCACTATCTTCATTACCAATATGTTGACCCCAAGTTATAGGTATACGTATAGCATTAAAGCCTGATGCCTTAATCTTATCAATTATGGCTTTAGTTGTAACTGGATTATTCCAAGCAGTTTCAAAGCTTTCTGGTTTACCATCTGTTTTTGACTGAATCCAATCTCCATGAGCATCTAAAGAGCCCCCAAGATTCCATCCCACATTAATATTATTTACTATATTACCTGCAAGTCCTTCATAATTTACTTTAATATCTTCATTTTCTTTTGGAATTACACTTACCTTAGTTATAGTCACATCCGATCCACCAGGTTTAATATCTATTTCATTTAAACTCGAAAAGTCTTCTCCATAGGCCATAGTACAAGCTTCATAAGTATAATAAGCTATGCCTTTTGAAACATATGAAGGTTCCACTTGCCCCCAAGTATTTCCTCCTGATGAAGAAATAAAAATAACATAAGGAGCTTTTTCTCCTTCATACTTAACTTCAATGGTAAATGGTTTTGAAAAATCACTAGCATGAAAATCTTTTATTTCAGTAAGAGTTCCCCATGGGTCCCAACTTCCTGAAGCTGATGCCTTTCCTTTAAATAAAACTACTTCAGTATCTTTTGTTTTACTACCACTATTACCTTTAAACCCAAATTTAGATGGTACTATTATTAATAAAGTTGCAATAATAAGCAAGGCTACAATAACAAAAGTAATAATGCTTTTTTATTTTGTTTTCATAATTTCCTCCGTACATACATGCTTTCTTTACTAAGTTAAAAAAATAGGATTGTCCACTTAAGCAAACAATCCCATATCTTAACTTTTTTAACTCAAGACAATTACTCTTGTAAATACTAATATAGCTAGTAAAATACCTGCACATAATCTGTATACAGCAAAAATTCTCATTGGCTTTTTCTTCAAATAAGAAACAAATCCATTCATAACTACTATTGATACTATAAATGCAACTATAAATCCTACTATTAAAGCAATCCAATAAGTTGAATTCATTATAGAATAATCATACTCAAAAAGATCCTTTGCACTAGAGCCTATCATTGCAGGTATAGCTAGAAAGAAAGAATATTCTGCTGCTATTGGGGTAGAAAGACCAGCAACCCAGCCTCCCATAATAGTAGATGCACTTCTTGACATTCCTGGCCACATTGATAGTACTTGAAAAACTCCAATCTTTAATGATTGCATTGGAGTAATCTTATCAATATCTTTTACAGCACCTTTTCTCTTTCTAAACTTATTTTCAATTAGTATTAATAATATACCACCAACTATAAATCCAACTATTACAGCCTCTGGTCTAAACAAGCTTTTTATTTTGCTATAAAATAAAACTCCAACAATACCACAAGGTATTGAACCTATAATTACGTTTATTCCAAATCTAAAACCAGTTTTTCCTTCTTCACCTTTTGTAAATATATATTTAAAAAATTCTATTACACTGTCTTTTATCTTTTTCCAATATAAGACTACAACTGCTAAAATTGCTCCAAGCTGTATAACAACTTCAAACATATCAGCAAACTGGCCCTTAAAGTCAATTAAATTACCAACTAAAATCATATGTCCAGTAGAGGAAACTGGTATAAATTCAGTTAAACCTTCAACTATTGCTATGATAATAGCTTTCATTATAAATATTAAGTCTAATACCACTCAATTCACACTCCTTAACTCAAACTATCTTTTATTATACTTTTATTAAGTATTAATGTCTATTTATTTATGACTTTTTAATACTATAGTACTAATAACATTTTGCCCATCTGTTGAAAGCTGAATAGTATTTTCACCTTTTCTCAAATCAAATTCCTTATATTTAGAAACTTTCTCAAAACCTTCATCATTAATTTTTATATAACAATCATTAATAATAGAACCATTTTCAAAGGCACCTACTACAAAAGTTAATTTTTCTTCCTTACCTGAAACAGGTTTTTTCATAAGTATTAAATATGGTCTAGAATCTTTTCTTGTAATTTCTGCACCTGGTTTAAATCCAAAAAGATTTGTATTTTGTGTAAATATAGTAGGTAATATATAATTTCCATTCACCATTATTTGAACATACTTACTATCCTTAACATATGTCACATAACTATTACTTTTAGTTGTAGATAAAGTACTATCAATAGGAATAGTATATGAGTTTAAATATTTCTTTATCTTTTTCCTATAGTCATTTTGAGAACTCTTTCCTACATATGTTAAATCCTTTATATCACTATTTATTACTTCTATAGCACTTAAAGGAACCCCATTACTTTCTAAATATCCTTTATCAATAAAATCAACCATTACCCATTTGTTATATTGTTCACTCCAATACTCAACAACAAAGTAACTTGGTTTTGATTTAAATTCTGGATCTTCTTTTCTAAATTCACCTGTACGACTTATGAAACCTGCTGATAAAAGTAAATCTCTTTCTATTATAGCCATATCTCTTCCCGAAGTCTTTTTACCAGTACCTTTTTCTTTTAGAATATCATAGCCATTGTATTTTAATGTATCTTTTACATCATCATATTCAACTGCTGAATTTAATATTTCTACTGTTTTAAGAACCTTATTAATTTCAGATGTCTCGCCTGAAACAAGCTGTTCAACTGAATAAGTATCCTTTAAGTTTTGAATTCTCTTATCACTAGCTATAGAATCTTGAGTTTCATAAAAAAATTCAAGATTATTTTCATTATACATATTATCCCAGGTAGTAACTATAGTTCCTTTTCCAGTATTAAATACCTTGAAATAAAGCGCAGCGCATATACCTATTATAACTATTAATAGTAGACCTCGTATTATTCCTTTACTTTTCTTCATATTCTCCTCCACCCACTTATAAAATAAGAAACTGAGTACTTATATATTTATTTCCTCAGTTTCTATTAATATGACTAATCAATTAATTTAAAATCTTCAATTGTTGATTTAGTCCACTTATTCTTATTATCGTAATATTCTTTACATTTTTCATAGTTTTTAGTTACTATATTTTTAATTTGTAAATCTGTTGAATCATTTATATCATTATATGCAGACTTAAAGTTAGTATATGCTCTATCTATATCATCTACAGCCATATAATAATATCCAGCTGAATTCAATGTCTCTATGTCATTTTCATTTATTGAATAAGCACTTCTAATTAAATCTATAGCCTTTTCATTATCTTTATCTTGTAGATAAACATTAGCTAATGTTACATAATACTTAGGTACATTTCCATTTAATTTTATTGCTTTATTTAATAAATCTTTACCCTCTTCTTTTTTGTCTAAAGTAAGTTTACATACTCCCATATCATAATATATTAATGAATTATCGCTATCTAACTTAGATGCAATTGTATAATAGTTTAATGCTTTATCAGCATCCTTTTGAACATCTTGAATATAGTCAGCAAGCTTAATCATATTAACATAGTTGTATGGTTCATAATAAAGTGCTGTTCTAAAGTAACCTTGAGCCTTTTCACTTTCTTTATCTGCAGTTAATAAGTTTGTCATTAAAATATATGTATTTAAATATTCTCTGTTTTGGATTATGCCAAGTTTAGCATTTTCTATTGCATCTGAATAATTTTTGTTTTCATAATAATATTTTGCAGTTAAATAATATTCATAGTAATCTTTATCCTCTTCATTAATTATTGACTGCATAATTTCATTATATTCATCAGTTTTTCCTGAAGCTTTATATATGTCAGCTTTAATTCCTTCAAATACTATACCATCTAATTCTTTAGGATCTAATTTTTCAAGAAGTTTATTTGCATCATCTTTATATTTGCTATCTACTGAATAACATTTTAAAAGGAAAACTGAATAACTTAATTCCTTAGAATTTTCATCTTGTAAATCTTTAAGTTTACTTATTAAAGTGTTTTTATTATACGCAAAAGTATTTTCTAATACATCGTAAATCTTTGGTTCATCTTTATCTAATTTAAACGCTTGTACTAAATAATCTATACCTTTTGTATAATCACCCATAATCATATTCATTTCTGAAATCTCAGCTACTTCTGAAGCAGAATTTTCATCATAGTCTATATTATTTAAAATATCTTGTGCTTCATATTTCTTATCATTTGCTAAATATACGGCAAACATAGTTTTGTCTAATGAATTATAACTACCTTCATCTAAAATGAATATTTCACCATATTCTAAAGCTTTTTTAGTATCTCCATTCATAAGTGCTGTGAAAGTAATTAAATTTCCAAGCTCCTTATCCTTATCTTCGTAATTCTCTATACCATTTTTTCTTATAAGTTTATCTCTAATATCATAGGCTTCTGCTAAAAGTCTATTTGAAGCTGTATACTCACCCTTTGCTGAATAAGCTTCTGCTTCCTTAACTTTATCTATAGGCCATTCTTCATTTTGTTGCATTGTTTCATAAGCTGAAATGGCTGCATCAAAGTTTCCATCATAAAAATTTATTTCCGCATCATTAGTTCCTACAGTCAGTTCACTTTGAACACTTTCTTTAATCATGAAATTTCTACAAAGTAGCGCCGCTATAAATGCAAAGGCCATTACCCCTATAATAGTCAATGCCGACTCAATCATAGATTTAAACTTATTGTTAGAATCTTTTTTTGAAACCATATTAGTTATCCCCTCATTTTGATTTGTCTCATTATTTTTCATAAGGACCTCCTAAATATTTTCATACAAATTTCTACATCTTTTTATTTTAACATTATTATTTACAAAAATCCACTAAAATTCAATTGATGATAAACTTTCACTTATGATATATTTTGTGCTATACTTAGGTGAAAAAAGTACTAAGACAGCTTACCTAAAGAAACTTTATAAACATATACAGGTGGTGATTAAGATTAACATAAAATCTATTCTAAGTTTATTAGCTGGTAAAATAACTATATTTTTATCAAAACACTTACTTAAGGGAGGAACTACTTTCCCTGGAACTGTCGCATTAAAATTTGACAAAAATATCTTAAAAAATGTATCTAAGGGCTACAAAGTTATTCTAGTCACAGGAACAAACGGTAAAACAACTACTACCAGTATGATATCAAATATTTTTAGAGAAAAGGGATATAGAGTTATTACAAACAGCACTGGTGCTAATCTATACAGAGGCATAGTAACTTGCTTTATAGATAACTATAAATTCTTTGGAAATAAAAATGATAAAAGTCTTGCTGTAATAGAAGTTGATGAAGCTAATGTTAAATTTGTTACTGAATATATTACTCCTGAAGTAATCACTATAACTAATCTTTTTAGAGACCAGCTTGATAGATATGGTGAAGTATACACTACTTTAGATAAAATATTAGAAGGAATTGTTAAAGTACCTTCTACTAAACTTATCTTAAATGGTGATGATTCTCTATTTGGAAAACTTGATGTACCAAACGAAACAATATACTATGGATTCAACAAAACATTAAATGACGAAACTGCAATTGATGTTAATGCTGATGCGAAATTCTGTAAGTTCTGCAAAGCTCCTTATGAGTATAACTTTATAACTTACAACCATTTAGGTGACTATTACTGCCCTAATTGTGGTTATAAGAGACCAAAGTTAAAATATGCAGTAAATGAAATCCTTGAAGTAACACCAAATGATTCTACAGTTGTAATTAATGATACACGTGTTACTATAAGCCAATCTGGTTTATATAATGTATACAATGGATTATGTGCTTATTCTATAGGAAGTGAACTTAATGTTGACTCTCAAACTATAGCAGATTCTTTAAGTAAACAAGATTCAAGCTTTGGACGTCAAGAAGAAATAATTATAGGTAATAAGAAGGCTAAAATAATATTAGTTAAAAATCCAGCTGGTTATAATCAGGCTCTTGAGACTTTATGTTTAAATAAAGAAGATTTTTCAACTCTATTTATGCTTAATGATAATTATGCTGATGGACGTGACGTTTCATGGATATGGGATGTAGATTTTGAAAAATTATCATCTCTTCCAATTAAAGATGTATATATTTCTGGTACAAGATTATATGATATGGCTGTAAGACTTCAAACTGCCGGGTTAAATACTTCTTCATTTGTTTTAGAAAAGGATTATGAAGCACTTACAGAAAAGATTAAAAATGCTTCTACTGATAGAATTTATATCTTAGCAACTTATACTGCAATGATTAATTATAGAAAATATCTTCATTCTAAAGGATATATCAAAAAACTTTGGTAAAACCAAAAGGAGGATGTTATGGAATTAAATATATGCCATCTTTACCCTGATTTATTAAATGCATATGGTGATGTTGGAAACATATTAATTTTAAAAGACAGAGCAGAGAGACGCGGAATAAAGGTAAATGTTATTAATACCTCTTTAAAAGATGATTTTAAAGCTGATGACATGGATATTGTATTCTTTGGCGGTGGTCAAGATTATGAACAATCTATTGTATCAGAAGATTTAAAGAGTAATAAAAGAGAAGAAATTAAAAAATATATTGAAGAAGGAAAAGTATTTCTTGCTATATGTGGAGGATATCAACTTCTTGGAAAATATTATAGAGCTCCAAATGGTGAAAAACTTGAAGGACTTGGAATTCTAGATATTTATACTGAAGCTGGGGATACAAGATTTATAGGTAATACTGTTATTTTCAATGAAGAACATAATGAAACATATGTGGGATTTGAAAATCATTCTGGTAGAACTTATATAAATGATTTAAAACCTCTAGGCAAGTGTATTTATGGCTATGGAAATAATGGCGAAGATGGATATGAAGGATGTATTTACAAAAACACTTTCTGTACTTATTTCCATGGATCTCTTCTATCAAAAAACCCAGAACTTGCAGATAGAATGCTTAAGATAGCTCTTGAAAAGAAATATGGAGATGTAACTCTTGAAAAATTAGATGATACATTTCCTCTTAATGCTAAAGAAACTATAAAAGAGCAATACACTGCAGCTAACTGGAATAAATAAAAAAATAGCATCAAAGGAAAAAATCCTTGATGCTATTTTTTATAAAATTAATCTCATTATGTAAATCACACTTTTACTCCTGCCATTTCATCTGAAATAGGTTCTAATGTATCCATTAGTAATCCTCTTTTAATATTGGCATAAAAGTAAAAATCATCTCCTACTTTACACTTAATATATTCATTTTTAATTATTTTATACTTTTTACCATTGTAATCTTTTCCTATGTAACATTTGCTTCTTTCTGACTTAATGATACATCTAAATGCCTCACTCAAAATTTTCCATCCCTCACCATTAATATTTTAAAACATAACTATTATATCATATATATTCATTTTTTTGTATTTTTTATTAATATTTCTTCGAATTCTTTTATACTTTTTTTAATATAGTTTTTACTATTCTCTATTTTATTTTTACTTGGTTCTACCTATAATATATATTGTAATTTATTTTTTATTGTTATTAACCTTTATAAATGCTATACTTAATAATGTTTGTAAGACAATAAATATTATCAAAAAAAGAGATGGGGAGATTAACCGTGACAAGAAAAAAAATATTTAAGAAAATTGCATTAACTCTTTCCCTATCTTTATTAGCGCCTTTTTTAGTTGCTAATAAGGTTCAGGCTACAGAGACTACACAGCCAAGTATCACTGCTGAAGCTGGTATTACTATGGATTATGATACTGGTGAAGTAATTTTTGCAAAAAATGCAGATGATAAAATGTATTTGGCAAGTACAACAAAATTAATGACTGCTCTTCTTTTTGCAGAACATAATAACAAGAGTGATTCTATTCCTTATACTCAAGATGCTAAAGCACAGCCACCTTATACACTACAATCTGAAAAGATGGCACCTGCAGGAAAGACACTTAATGTTGGTGATACAATGTCTGCAGATGTTGTAATGAAAAGTCTTTTACTTTATTCAGCTAATGACTCTGCATATATGATAGCTGATGAAGTTGCCGGAAATTCTCAAGCATTTGTTAAAATGATGAATGAAAAAGCAGCATCACTTGGTTTAACTGATACTCACTTTGAAAATCCTAATGGTTTACCAATGAATGGTGTAGATGTAAACTACTCTACAGCATATGACCTAGCATTAATTACTAAAGCTGCATGGGAAAATGACTGGATAAGAGAAACTTTAGAACTTCCAGATGCAATGGTAACTTTACCTCAAAATACTACAGTAAAGCTTGAAAACAGAAATACTGAACTTGATAAAAACGGTAACCTTGGTGGTAAAACTGGTGTAACTAACATGGCAGGAACATGCTTTGCCGGAGTATACGAAAAAGATGGAAAACAATACTTAGGCGTTGTTTTAAAGGATGATAGAAATAACGATAATGCTAGATTCGTAGATCTTAATAAAATGATGGACTACACTGAAGACGCTGAGCCAGAAGTTTATAAATCAAGTGGTGATGAAGTTGGTACAGCAGATCTTGAATATAAAGTATTCGGTTTCTTTGGCCCTACAAAAACAATAACTGCACCTATAACCCTTAATGAAAATATTTATTTATATGATAATGATATAAATAATAATGACGCTAAGATAACTGTTGATTCAAATGAAACAAGTGCTTGGAAGGCAGCTTCATCTAGTGATCTTTCATTAACTGTATCTGTCAAACAGTATCATACAACTGTAAAGGGTAAAGTAGATATAAGTTTCTTCAGTTTAATTAAGGCTAATATAGGCTTATATTTAGCTCTTATAGCTATAATTGTTATTGTTGTAGTTCTAATTTTATTCATAATAAAAATGATTTCTACAAGAGATCGTAGAAGAAGCAGCTACAACAGAAAGAGAAGAAGAAGATATTAATTAATATAATAAGATGATGTATCTGAGATTATCTTTAAATCATGAACAGACCCCTGTCAAGTAGACAGGCAAAATAAATAAAATTTTTGAGAAAATGCGATCTTAATTAGGGTCGCATTTTCTATTCGATTTTTCTCTTTTTTCTAATAGCATAGCCTTGTATGCTAAAATACGTTTATTTTCAGGTATAGGATATTGCGCAGGGGGTATTGAAACCATTGCAGCCTGTCTCACTTCAGTAGGAGTAAGATTATTGAAGCGTTCTTGATACCTGCTGTTATTGTAGAAAAATATGTAATCCTTTATTGCTTCACGTAATTCATCTTCACTTTTAAAATTAGTATTATAATA
>NZ_FPBY01000150.1 GCF_900116755.1 Clostridium sp. DSM 8431 | reverse complement strand
AGTGTTATATCAAACTAAAGTAGTATGTGATTTATTCACTACCAAATAGGACACGTTGAATAAGGAAGAATCTCAATATGGGTATATTTGTCCATATTTCGAGTAGCAGCAGTAAAATTTAATAATCAGGCACAGTTTAACCCATTAAAATTTCTTCATAATATAGCTGAGGATTTAGTTATTTATGAAAATACTAAAGCTATAGAAATTAAAGATAATTTTGTACTTACAGATAAGGGAAAAATAGAAGCAGAACATATTGTAGTAGCTACATATTATCCAATTATGAATATGCCGGGTTTTTATTTTTTGAAAATGCATCAGGAAAGATCTTATGTACTTGCCCTTGAAAATGTTAAACCTATAGATGGTATGTATATAGATTATGATAAAAATGGATATTCTTTTAGAAGCTATAAGAATTTAATTTTGTTTGGTGGAGAAGGTCAAAGAACAGGTGAAAATAAGACAGGTGGCAGTTATGAAAGACTTAAAAAGGCTGCTAAAGACATATTTCCTGAAGGTAAAGTTAAGTATGAATGGTCTGCTCAAGATTGCAAGACTATTGATGGAATACCTTACATAGGACAGTATTCTAAAAAAACACCTAATATATATGTTGAAACAGGTTTTAATAAATGGGGAATGACTAGCTCCATGGTATCAGCAATGATAGTTTCAGATATGATAATGGGAAAAGAAAATAAATTCTATCATATATTTTCACCTTCAAGATTTGATTTATCTTCATCCATAAAGAATATTGGAAAGGATATGGCTGAAACTTCAGTTAACTTTATTGCAGAAAAAATGTATATTCCAGCTATTCAAGTGCAGCATCTTAAAAAAGGTCATGGTGGAGTTATTGAGTATGAAGGTAAAAAAGCTGGGGTATATAAAGATGAAAATGGAGAAATACATGTTGTTTCAACTAAGTGTTCTCATTTGGGTTGTGAACTTGCATGGAATCCAGATGAGCTTACATGGGATTGTCCTTGTCATGGCTCAAGATTCACTTATGAAGGGAAACTTATAGATAGTCCTGCTATAAAGAATATTAAATAAGTTAAAATTAAGATGGCTTGTTTAGATACTTGCAAGCCTTATTACTAATGATACTCAATATATTTTGTGTTATTCAACATGATAATCTTTCATAAATAAATGTTGTTATATTTACTTGATATTAATTAAGATATAATTATACTTTTTATTTTTCAGTTAAATCATATAAAAAGTCTACATTATATCCATGTGAATATAACTTCTTAAATTTCACCAACATTTATTTAGTAAAGACCATTATATATGTATTTTCATTTTTATAGAAGGATTTTTTGAAATTGATTAGTCCTAAGTACAGTAAAAAGACTGCCGCATTTTTTAAGGCAGTCTTTTTTACTAATAATTTATTTCAGCAGGTTTTACTTTGTTTATATCTTCCTGAGTACATGGAGTTACTCCATATGTCATGCCACATTTAGGGCATTTATCTACAAGAGTTATCATCTTAAAAGTTTCTCCGCAAGAACAAGTAATATTGTGAGGAGAAGTAAGTTTTTCATTAGCTTTTCCTATTTCTCTAACCTTATCTACTATAGCTTTACCATCTTTCTCATGTGTTCCGCATCCGCAACTCATATAAAAAGCCTCCTTTTATGTATAATTATTATTTTAATTGTATTTTATAACATTTAATACAAGAAAAGCTGTAACAAATGATACATATTATGTAATTTAAATTTTTCTATTGAAAATTAAGGTTAATTTAATATATACTGTACTTTGTTATATAAATGTTTGGTATAATTTAATAATATGGGGAAATAATTCATAAAGGGAGCAATGAATAGTAAGATGATGGAGTATGTAAATCTTTTTGATAATACACAGTTTAATAAAATAAAAAAAGAAATAATGAGTTACGGTGATTATAAAAACTTTAGTGAATGCACGTTACTACTTGAAAAATCAATTGAATGTTTTCCAGCTCATCCAGGATTATATTATTTATTATCAGTTATATATGTTAATGCAAAAGAATATATAAAGGCACAGGAAAGCTTTAAAAAGGCTGTGATTCTTGATAAGGATAAAAGAGAATATTTTAGCCTTATAAGTATGTATTTTTTAGGTATTAATGATATTGAAAGTTCCTATAGCTATGCTTATAAAGCTTATCAATTAGATAAATATGACATTGATGCTGTTATTGTTCTTGGTAGAATTGAATATCTTCATAAAAATTATGAAGAATCTTTAGCCTTTGCAGTAGAGGCTATTGAAATAGATGATAAAAATTATAGAGCTTTAAGACTTATTAGTGATATCTATATAGTTATAGGTGCAGATAGCACAGAAACTTTAGAATTGTTATATAGAGCTAAAGAATTTGGGGATGATGATAACTTAAATCTAGACATAATTAAAGTTTTGTATTGTGATAATAATTATTCAGAGTGTTTAAGGGAATGTAAAAAAGCAATACTTAATTGTCATGATGGTTATGCTGCTATTAAAACTTCAGAATATGTTAGTAATATATATGAAAAATTTGTGAGTGAAGAAACTACTTATATTTTAGATAAAGTACCTTCCATAGAGTATGAAGATATTAGCACTGATAAGCTAATTAAAGATGATTTTATTAATCCCGTTATAGATAAAATAAATAAAATAATAGATGTTGTAGATATAAAAGAAACTAATAATATACTTAATGAAAATCTAAAAATCAAAGAGGATAAAAAAGAAGAGATAGCTGTAGATAATAATGAAAAAACTGAAGCTTTAGAAGAAGTAAAAGAAGAGAAAAAAGGAATATTACAAAAAAGAAGAGAAGAGCGCAAAGAGGAAAAGAGAGAAACAGAATCTCTTGAAGAGGCCTTAGAAAAATTAAATTCCTTAACAGGTCTTGAAAATGTAAAAAATGAAGTAAATAAAATTGTTCAGCTTGTTAAGTATGAAAAAAATAGAGAAAAGATCCTTGAAATTCATAAAGATATAGAAAAATCTTATCATTTTCTATTCCTTGGAAACCCTGGCACAGGTAAGACTACTGTAGCTAGACTTATTGGAGATATTTTTTATTATCTTAGTATCCTAGATAAGGGGCAGCTTATAGAGGTTGATAGAAGTGATATTGTTGGAAAGTTTGTTGGAGAAACTGCAAAGCTTACTAAAAAGGCTATAGATAGGGCAATGGGTGGAATTTTGTTTATAGATGAAGCCTATACTTTAGCTAAAGGAGGAAAAGATAGCAATGATTATGGAAAAGAAGCTATAGAAACTCTTCTTAAAGCTATGGAAGATAGTAGAGGAAAGTTTACTGTTATTTTAGCTGGATACACTAATGAAATGAGAAATTTAATGAAGCTTAATCCAGGCCTTGAAAGTAGAATTAATCTAAAGATAATGTTTGAAGATTATACAGATAAAGAGCTTTTAACAATTGTAGAAAATATGGCAGGTAAAGAGGACTATACTTTAACTAAAGATGGAAAGGAATCTTTTATTAAGAAAATTAGTACACTAATGATTGATGAAAACTTTGCTAATGCTAGAAGTGCAAGAAATATACTTGAAGATGCAGTAAGAGAAAAGGCCTTTAGAACAGGGGATAAAGTATGTTCTAAAGAGGAACTTACAACTTTAAATTCTGAAGATTTTGGAGTAGACTTAAGCTTTACAGCAAGAGATGATATAAAGGAATTAGAAGAAGAATTAGATTCTCTTGTAGGTCTTACTGAAGTTAAGTACATTATTAAAGGAATTCTAAATAGCTTAGAGCTTAATCATAAAAAGGAGCAAATGGGAATAGAAACTAGTGATATGTCTCTTAACATGATTTTCTCAGGAAGCCCTGGAACAGGAAAAACTACAGTTGCAAGAATTGTAGCTAAGCTTTTAAAGGCTATGGGAATCTTAAAAAAGGGACAGATGGTGGAAGTAACTAGAAGCGATCTTGTAGGTGAATATGTTGGACAAACTGGACCTAAAACCTTAGAAAAGATAAAAGAGGCATATGGAGGAGTATTATTTATTGATGAAGCCTACAGTCTTGATGGTAAAACTGCTAATGACTTTGGAAAGGAAGCTATAGCTACTCTTATTAAAGAAATGGAAGATAATAGAGATAAGTTTGTTGTAATTATGGCTGGATACACTAAAGAAATGAAGAATCTTTTAGATGTTAACCCAGGCCTTGAAAGCAGAATAAAGTTTAATGTTGAATTCCAGGATTATAATAAAGAAGAATTATTAGAAATCTTTTTAAGATTATGTTTAAGTGAGAATTATAGTATATCAAAGAAAGCTTATAATAAGCTTCAAAAAGTTTTTGATGAAATAATTCTTAAAAGGGACAGAAATTTTGGTAATGGACGTCTTGTTAGAAAGATATTTGAAGATATAAAGATGAGGCAGGCAAATAGGGTTATTAAAGAAAATATTGAAGATAAAAGAGATATTCTTAGAATAAAATCAGAGGATATACTTTAAAATTTATTGCATAGCAGAAAAAGATGGTCTTTATACTAAAAAGTATAATAAAACCATCTTTTTGTTTTAGCAAAAATAATATAAAATTTAATTTTATATTAGATAGAATAAATTGTATTTTTTTGAATACGTTTTATATACTTGTTGTTTTTTAAGAAAATAACTAATTAAAAAGAAAATTGTCAAAATTGGATAAATCTGATATAATGTATACAAGTTAATTGATACCGATTACATAAAATGAAAGAAGATGATATTATGGGTAAAAAAAGTATTGTAAATAAAATAATAGCTGGAACTTTAATGGTAGCTGCAGTTTTTACAGCAGGCAGTATAATTGATAAACCAAAAACAGTATATGCAGCAGTTCAAACAGGAGGATTCTCCACAGCAACAGGATCTACAGAAAGTGCAGTAACAGTAACTAATCTACAGCAATTAGAAAATGCTTTTAAACAAAGAAAACATCATATTGTAATTTCAGGACATATTTATGGTGGTCCAGCACTTAAAACATTTACTTTTGCAGATACAGGATGGAATAATACAACTATAGAAGGTAAGCCAGGAACTAATGCAACTTTAGAAAATATTCAATTAAAGTTCGATGGTGAAATGCTAGCAAATGATGTTAATATAAGCAATATAGTTGTTAAGAATATAAATTTTAGAGGTAAAATATCTGATTTACAAAGACTTTCAGGAAAAGAAATAGTTCCAGGAGGAAGTGGAACTAATTACGAAGGGGTTTCTCTTAGACGTATAACAAACTGCTTAATAGATCATTGTACAATGTTTAATATGAGTGATGATTTAATGAGTATTGCTTTAAAATCAGATAGAGTAACAGTTTCATACTGTCATTTCTATTTTACAAATGAGTGGCTTAAAATGAATCCAAATCCATTATGGAACTGGGTTGGTAAATATCAAGATTTAGCTTCTGAAAGACTTGCAATAGTTATTGGAGCTAACGCTAATGATTCTTATGAATATGGTGGACATAAACTTCGAGTAACTATGCATCATAACTGGTTTGGTCCAAATATGAAGGGTCGTCCACTTATGAGAGGTTATGTACATTTATATAACAATTACTTTGATAACAGCACTACTCCTGATGGTCAAAATTCAGTAGGATCTTCACAAAAGCAATACAATGCTAATCAAATTGGAAGCGGAAGTGTAATTTATTCAGAAGGAAATTACTTCTATAAAACTAACCAAAGTAATCAAATTGGCCTTGATAAAGCAACTGATAAATATTCATTCTATGAAAGAGATAATTACTATAATCAAACAACAGGAAATTCAGCTACTGGAACTTATTTCTCAAATAAGTCTTTTGGATATGGATATACATTAGATTCAGTTAAGAATGTTCCAAATATAGTACAAGCATCTGCTGGTGTAAAATAAAGCAATATAAAAAGAATAAGAGACTTAAAGGATGATTCCTATAATTAGTAGGAATCATCTTTTTATGTGTGAGAAAGTAAATTTTACAAAACTGTAATTTTTTTATGTTAACATAATATATATAGTAGAGGTGAATGTGAAAATAAATATTCATTTTTTTGAATAGGTACTGTTAAAATAATGGTAATAATAGTAATATGTATTGTGAAAGTAATTTTAAGAGGTGAAAGTAATGATTACATTAATTGGAATTTTGGTTCTTATAGGTATTATTACAGGGATAAAAACCACATACAAATTAATCGCTAAATTAATATGGATATGTGTAGCCTTTGTAATAGTAACTACTCTTTTATCAACAGCATTTGTATTTTTAAAAGTATTGGTAAAGGTAGCTGTGGCAGCATTATGTTTAAGTATAGTTGCAGGGGGAATAAAAAAGCTTCTAAATTAATTATCCATTAAATATATAGCATATGTATATTTATAAAATATATAAGACATATTTTTAAAGTATTTTTGCAATAGTTAGATTACTGTTATAATGAGAATGTTAATGAAATTAAAAAAATATTAAATAAATGGGAGAGAAGAGAATTGAGTAACAGTAAATTTAATAAAAAAGCTGTAATATTGATAGCTGTTATGTTACTATTAGCAGTTTCAGGAGGAGTTTTTGCAGCAAACAAATTAGTCCAAAAGAAGGTCGTTGAATCTGGAGTTACTAATGAAACAGAAGAAAATACTGAAGAAAATACTATGGTGCAAACTGAGGATAACAAAAGTAATAATAGTTCTAATAATGCTAATAATGATGCAACTAAATCTAGTAACACAGAAGTAGAAGATTCTGCTTACCTTGAAAAGTATATAGGGCAACAAGTAAAAGGTGAAATGCCTGATGGAGCAGATGGTAAAAAAGTAGTTTATTTAACTTTTGATGATGGACCATCTACAACTGTTACACCTAAGATTTTGGACATACTTAAAGAAGAAGGGGTTCATGCTACATTTTTTGTTGTTGGAAAAAACGTTGAAGCTGACAAGGAATTAGTAAAAGAGGAATATGAACAAGGTAATACAGTAGGAATTCATTCTTATACTCATGATTATGATTATTTATTCCCAGGAGGACGTATAAATCCTCAAAATTGTATGTCTGATTTCCAAAAGACACAAGATGCTATACAAGGCGTTCTAGGAAGTGATTATAAGGTAAGAGCCTTAAGATTTCCAGGAGGATACTATAGCTGGGAAAAGAATGACTATGCTAATGCTCAAGAAGTAAATAAGGAAATGCATGCAAATGACTGGCATCAAATTGATTGGAATGCACTTTCAGGAGATGCAGAAGGTGGATCTAAAAATGCTGAACAGCTTTATGAAGAAGCTGTTAAAACTATAGGAAATAGAGAAAAAGCAGTAATTCTTATGCATGATACTTATGGTAAAGAAGCAACAGCAGAAGCTCTTCCAGATATAATTAAATATTTAAAGTCTCATGGATATGAGTTTAAAACTATTCAGTAAAAAATACAGTAAAAGGTACAGTGGTTTATGTGCTTTTTACTGTATTTTTAATTAGATTAGGTATATAATTAAAAATGAAAGAAAAAGTTTTTACAAAGGAGGAAGAAAAGATGAGTGAAGGTAATGTAAAGAGTATAGATGTTAATGATATTGATGATTTATTAGGAAAAATAAATCTAATAGATATAAGAGAAACTTTTGAATATAAAACTGGCACTCTAAAAACAGCAGTAAATATTCCAATGTCAGAACTTTTAGCCTCACCAGAAAAATATATGAATACAAATGAAGAGTATTATATTTGGCTCAATTATGAAATAAAGTGATAAATAAAACTAGCTATTCAAATATAGGTGGACGACCTTTAAAATTCTTGATTTTATAAGGATGTTTACCCTGTATAAATAACGGATATTCCTGAATTTCATCAAAAATATATTTAAATAAGGATAAATAATTAGCTAAGTATTTAGTTGAAACTCCTCTATAGACAGAGATAAATCTTTTTATATTGCTGTGAATACTATTTATTCTTTGAATGTTAAAACCTTTGAAACTATGTTTTCCTTTTGGAATGGTTATATGATTAAGCTTACAATAGGAAGACAAAGTTTTGTATGAATATAAACTATCAGTTATAAAAATACTTTTAGGATTAATTATTTTACCTACACTTCTTATAAGATCGTTGCTTGATGGCTTTCCCATGGCAATTGGAGCAACATAAAAATCATTGTTATCA
>NZ_FPBY01000183.1 GCF_900116755.1 Clostridium sp. DSM 8431 | reverse complement strand
AGTAATATTACTGATACCTTTAAATTCTAAATACTGGTCATAAGTATAGTACCTTCTATCTGTTGGAGTTCTTTTGGCTTTTAATATATCTTCTCTATCCCAACGTTGTAAAGTTTTCACACTTACACCTAGTAATTCTGCAAAGTCTTTAGGTTTATAATTAGTTAAATGTTTATTCATGTTAATCTCACCTCTCGGGTACATATTAACATTTTCAAACACATTTGTACACTTTTTCATTAACTATAGACTTCCTCCTTTTATTTGTTATATCCATTATATAAATAATTTTTAATAAGCTCAAATATTTGATTTATTCAGGGTTCAAGGATATTTTTCACATATATACTAATAAAATTTTTACGAGAACACTTGTTCTCATTCCTATTTTGGGGTATACTATCTTTAGAAATTAAAAAGATGGTGATTGATATGGAAATAAGTGAAAAATTAAGAATCTTAAGTGATTCAGCAAAATATGATGTTTCCTGCTCATCTTCTGGTTCAAAAAGACAAGGAAAAAAAGGAGAGCTTGGAAGTGCAGCCTCAGCTGGAATCTGTCACAGTTTTACGCCAGATGGTAGATGCATATCTCTATTTAAAATTCTACTTACTAATTATTGCATCTATGATTGCTCTTACTGTATAAACAGAAAATCCAACGATGTAGAGCGTGCAGCCTTTACTGCTGATGAAGTAGTAAACTTAACTATGAATTTTTACAGACGTAATTACATTGAAGGCTTATTTTTGAGTTCTGCAATTTTTAAAAATCCTGACTTCACTATGGAAAGAATGGTTGATATAGTAGAGAAACTAAGAAATGTTCATAATTTTAGAGGTTATATTCACTTAAAAGCTATTCCTGGTTGTAGTGAAGAACTCATAAAAAAAGCAGGTTCCCTTGCTGATAGAATGAGTATTAACTTAGAACTTCCTTCATCAAAATCATTAAAACTTTTAGCCCCAGACAAAGATAAAAGTGCAATCTTAAAACCTATGGGTCTAATAAAAAGTAATATTACTCAAAATATAGATGAAAGAAGAAAATTCAAATCATCACCTCTTTTTGTGCCTGGTGGACAGAGTACACAAATGATTGTAGGTGCATCACCAGAAAGTGATATGAATATTTTAAATCTTAGTGAAAATCTTTATAAAACTTACAATCTAAAAAGAGTTTATTATTCAGCTTATGTACCTGTTAACGAAGGCAAAGATTTACCAAAGCTTATTAATCCTCCAACTCTTAGGGAACATAGACTTTATCAAGGTGACTGGCTATTAAGAGTTTATGGATTTAAATCTTCTGAGCTTTTAAATGATAAAAATCCTAATTTTGATGTTAACTTTGATCCCAAAACAACTTATGCTTTAAATAACATAGAAAAATTTCCTGTAGAAATTAATAAAGCTAGTTATAAAACTCTTATAAGAGTGCCAGGCATAGGTATTAGAGGAGCTCAAAAAATAGTAAATGCAAGAAGAATAGGTTCTCTTGATTTTGCTGATTTAAAGAAACTTGGAATAGTTTTAAAAAGAGCTCAGTATTTTATAACGTGTAAGGGAAAATACTATGGAAGTGTTGCCTTTGATGAAGTAAAAATCAAAAAAGCTTTAACTCCAAAATTTGATTTAAATTATTTAGATGATAATAGTGAGCAACTAAGTCTCTTTGACAGCATTGATACACAATATGAAAAAACTAAAAGCGGAATATTATCAAAGAAGAATCCCCTTCTGCTTTTAGATGATAAATCAAGTGCATTAAACGGTGAAATTTAGAAAGGAAAGTTAATTTTGAAAGAGTTTATATATGACAATACTTTTGAAGGTTTATTAACAGCTATATTTTATTCATATAGCCAAAGTTCAAAATGCTATATTACAAAGGAAAAAGATTATATACCATCTTTACTTAATGAAATAATTCATATAAAGACCGAAGAAGATAAATTTGAACGTGTTTATGATAGTATTTTAAACAAACTTAGCAAAGATATTTTACAAAATGTTTATTTGGTTTATTTAAGTGATATTGCTGGAAGTGATACTTTAATCTTAAACTATCTTAAACTGTGCTATAAATATGGATCTTCTATAAACTTAGCAAAAAATAATGATATTATTATCCTTATTGATAAATATAAAAGAAAAGTAAGCCATGAAGCTCATATACTTTCAGGTTTTATTAGATTTAAAGAAATAGGACCTTTAACTTTCTATTCTTCTATAGAACCGGACCATAATATTCTTCCTATACTCATTAATCACTTTACTAAAAGATTTTCAGATCAGAACTTTATTATTCACGATCTCAAAAGAGAAACTGCCCTTGTGTATAATAAAGAATCGGCCATAATTATAAATTTCACTAAATCCCAAGCTGAAGATTTCATAAAATCAGATTCTGATAAAGAGTTTGAAAATCTCTGGTCTGTCTTTTATAAAGCTACTGATATTGAAGAAAGAAAGAATTTAAGATTACAAAGGCAAATGATGCCAAAAAGATATTGGAAGCACATTTTTGAAACTCAGAAGAATTAATAAAAGCAGGTATACTTTTTTATATACCTGCTTCATTTATTTTATCCTTAAGATACTGTAGTTCTTCATGCCTCAAATATCTCCACTTTCCTAATTTAATATTAGCTAACTCTATATTTAAAATTCTAACCCTTTGTAAACTTTCTACATTATATCCAAAGGCTTTACACATTCTTCTTATCTGCCTATTTAATCCTTGAGTAAGTATAATTTTAAAAGTAACTTCATCTATTCTTTCTACTTTGCATGGTCTTGTTACAGTATCTAATATTTTAACTCCTGAAGACATATTCTTTAAAAAATCATCATCAAATTCTTTATGAACCTTCACTACATACTCTTTTTCATGCATATTTTCAGCTTCTAATATGGTATTTGCAAGATCTCCATCATTAGTTAATAATATTAACCCTTCCGACTCCTTATCAAGTCTACCTACAGGAAAAATATAGTCTGGATAGTTTATAAAAGTCTTTATATTATTTTCCACACTTTCAGCTCTTGTACATGTTATACCTCTAGGTTTATTAAAAGCTATATATACTTTTTCTTTTGGCTTAAGCTTTTCATTATCAAGTAAAATATCATCAGTTTCTTCTACCCACTGTCCTTGAATACAAAGCTCTCCATTTACTATTATTCTTTTATCCTCTATAAGCTTTCTAGCTTCTTTTCTTGAACATATTCCATAATTGCTTAGTAACTTATTTATTCTCATATAATCTTCCTTATGTTATGTTTTTTATAATTATAGCAGAATAAAGTGGCTGACGCCACACTTTTCAGCGCAGGAGGCAGCTTTGTTTTGCCATGCAAAAAGTTCTAAAAGTAAAATAATTTCATATTAAAATACAATTTAATTATTTTGCTTTTAGGTTCTTTTGCGGCCTACAATTATTTTTTAATGCATTTGATAACTTCCATATGAGAAATCCAGTCAAAATCAGTGTTTAACATCAAAAAAATTTTATATTTTCTTGTGCATTAAAAAAGTGCTGCCATAAATTATATGGCAGCTAATAATAAAAGAAGTATACAATTAATCTATAATTATGAAAATATATACGATGCATTGTGATTTTCCCTAAGATATATATTTCAATAAAAAAGACTATTAAAATTATCGTTATTTCTACAAAAAACTTTATATTTTTTCTTGAAATTATAATTTTCTTAATTTTTCTAGTTCTATCATAAGTTCACTTGCTTTCTGTGCTTGTTTTATATGTTCCTCTGACATAATTACTGTATTTTGTGTATTAGCAAGAGTTTCTTCTGATATTGCAGAAACATTATCTATTGAATCAGAAATAATTTTATTTGCTTCTGAAACTACTTTAATTGTAGATTTAACACTTGTGTTTTTCTCCATTATTTCAGTTATATTACTACTTATACTATTAAATACTTCATTAGTTTCATAAACTAATTTACTATGATTAATAGTACTATTATTAAGTTTTTCAACTACCTCTGAAGATTTATCAGCCTTTTCAACTAAACTCTTAATTATATTAGAAATTTCTTCTGTTGACTGCTTTGAACTTTCTGCTAAATTTCCTACTTCTGAAGCAACAACAGCAAATCCTTTTCCTGCATCTCCAGCTCTTGCAGCTTCAATAGATGCATTAAGGGCTAAAAGATTTATCTGTTCAGCTATATCTGAAATTAATACTACGATATCTGCAATCTTTTCTGATTCTCCTTGAAGTTCCTTCATTAATATATTAACTTCACTTGAATCCTTTGATAAGATTTTAGTTTCGTTATTTAATTCATTTACAATAGATACTCCGTTATTAACTACATTTTCTGTGTCTTTAAAGGACTTATCCATTAAGTTGCAAGCATTAACAGAATCATCTATTTTCACTTTTATATTATTTATGTGATTAGTTTCATTTTGTATTTCATCAGATGTTTCCTTAGCACCTTTAGATACTTCTTCTATTGCATTAGAAACTATTGTTGATGATTGTCCAATTTCATTCATTATATTACTTATAGCTGCACCACTTATTGATACTTTTTCTAATATACCCTCTACAGTTTGTGCCACTTTTTCTTGCTTTTCTTTTGCCTCTAGTATACTTTCAAGATCTTGACTACTTTTATCTAAATTCTTAATAAACATTCCAGTAACAGAATAAACACTAGCAAAGAATAGTGACATTACTGAAAACATAACTATATATGATAGACTATTTTCAGTTAAATATCCTTCTTTAACGTCTAAAAATGTTTTTATTGATAATGTAATAATCACTGATATAGTTGCAATATTAATCATTCTTTTTTCAGCATATAACGCATATGTTAATATAAATGGAGCTGCAAAAGCATATGTTAATATATCGTTATTAGATATTAATATATGACTCCATGCAATATAAAATATTATAAACATATAATATTTAAGCCTCGTATCAGATTTATTCTTATTATATAAATATGTTATCCCAGCCATTCCAATAAGAACTAAAGCACTGATAAAAATACAAACTCCTGCCGGTATTTTTTCGCTGATTCCATAATATACATATGTTGCAGCTACTATAAAAGCAAAAAAGTAATTAATAAAGATTAACTTCTTATTTGCTTCTTCATAAAGCGATTCTGTTTTATTTTTTCCTTTTCAACCATATTTTCCTCCAATATTACATAACTCTCTCTATTAATACATCGTATTTTATTTTTCGTACTTTATATGATTTAAAAAAATCTCTTTAATAATTTCTATTTAAATTTATAATTTAATAACTATTTTCCAAAAAACAAGTTATTTAAAATTCATACTTAAATAAGAATTTTCACTTTTATTCATAATACAGATATAAACAAAAGAAGATGTCCATAGAATAACTTAATTCTATAGACATCTTTTCACCTATATTATATTAATTTTCCTTAGCTCCATATTGTTCATAATATGCATCTATTCTACTATTTATTTCATCATCTATTAATACTTTTCCGTTTATCTCTTTATTATAAAGATACTCTCTAACTTCTTCCATAGTAACTATTGCACAAGTCTTAAAGCCAAATTCTTCTCTTAATTGAGTAAGTGCTGATTTTTCTGTCTTACCTCTTTCCATTCTATCAACAGAAATTATTAAACCTTCAACATTTACATTACCTTGTGATTTTAATAATGGCATTGTTTCATAAATTGAAGTTCCTGCTGTTGTAACATCTTCAACTATAAGAACTCTATCTCCATCTTTAATTGGACTTCCAAGAAGTATTCCTTTATCTCCATGATCCTTTACTTCTTTTCTATTAGAACAGTAATTCACATCTATGCCGTACATATCTGATAAAGCTATAGTAGTAGTTACACTTAGTGGAATTCCTTTATAAGCTGGTCCAAAAACTATATTATAATCATCTGGGAAATGTTCTTTAATTGCCTTAGCGTAGAATTCTCCTAATCTTTTTAATTGGCTTCCTGTTTTATAGTTTCCTGTATTAACAAAAAAAGGTGTTTTTCTTCCACTCTTAGTAACGAAATCACCAAATGTTAAAACTCCACATTCAACCATAAATTCTATAAATTCTTTTTTGTATTGCTGCATAATCTATACCGTTGCCAAAACCTTATAAAACTTTATAAAGTATGTTTAATTCCTTATTCAACGTGTCCTATTTTGTCTTGAAAAAATCTATGACTACTCTAGTTTGATATGACACTCCAAAGGCGTAAATTCGGGTACAACGCCCCCTACATATTAGCAATATCTTTTAGGTGATTAAATTGCTAATTTATATCTACTAAGATTAATACTTGCATTATAGTCCCTGTTTATATTTAAACCACATGAACACTTGTATATTCTATCACTAAGTTTTAAATCTTTTTTAATAGAGCCACATGAAG
>NZ_FPBY01000006.1 GCF_900116755.1 Clostridium sp. DSM 8431 | reverse complement strand
TATTAGGACAAGTATTTAAGAATATTATACATATAATAACTAAAAATAAGCATCGAAAGAAAATTCTAATGTATATCTTAGAAAAAGCTATAAAAATACGCTCACAAATACGCTGCAACCGTTCTTGTGAGCGAAAAAACAAACATCCAAGGAAAAAGCATCATCATAATGTTAAATCCTGCATTTAATATTAAAAATAAATACATACTTTAAAATTCACTTTTACCAGTGGATTTATTTAGTGTACCATTTTTTAAGGGGATTTTAAATAGCTATAAAAAATAATATGGTTTTAAAGCACTTTCATCTGCATTAATCTACTAAGTTGACGACATTGAGAGGTCGGTAATCAAAATAATTGATTACCTCCTACTCGATTTACCATTGATTATTTGTAGCTGTTTTTGGATTATCAACTTCCTTTTTATTGCATCCTTCTTCAACGCTAGAAGTTAAATTACCTTTATTTTTGTTATTTTTACAATTGCAATTTTTATTCATATTTATCACTCCTTCTTTATTACAATATTATTTTGTGCAGTGGACAAAGATTAATACTAATAAATAAAATGAAATTATAGAAAGATAACTCAAGAATGCTTTATAAAAATATAAAAGAAATAATTATCCTTTATACTATACATTTATACTTATATACTATAAAATAGAAGAAAACTGTATTTTTGAGAAAAAAGTTTTAGGGGAGCTAATAATAATGGGTAAAAATACATATAAGTTAGAATATCAAAAAATAAAAGGAGAATGGGTTACATATCTCCTGTTTTTGGGGATTGGCGCTATTTTTATAAATAAGTTCATAGGAATTGGAATCTTATTTTTAAATGTTATTTTTACAGTAGTTTATAAAAACAATAAAGATAATAATTCTTCTGTATATTTCAATATGGCACTTAATTTTGCTAAAGAAGGAAATGTTAAAGAAGCTAAGGAATATTTAAATCAGTCTATTAAATATAACAACTTAAATAGAGAGGCATACTTTTTTATGGGCTGTATTCTATTTGATGAAGAAAAGTATAAAGAAGCTCTTGAATATTTAAAGAGAGGTCATGCTGATGAAGTTAATGATCCTAGTTTACATTATGTTTTAGGAAAATGTTATTATAATGTTGATGTTTTTCATAAAGCAATTAAATATCTTGAGAATATTTCTTATGAGGGAAATTGTCTCTTTGAAAAAGAGAGAATGTTCACTCTTGGAAAATCTTATGCTGAATTAGAAAGATATGAAGATGCATATAATACTTTAGAGAAAATTAATTTTTCTTTAGATGATAATAAAGAAGATTATTTAGAGTATTGTTATTATTTTGGCATAAGTTGTTTTCATACAGAAAGGCTAGAAGAGTCTAAAACTTATTTTAATTGTGTGAAAGAAATAGATAATGATTACAAATATCTTAGTTTATATATTTAAAGTAGAGTATAACGAATTTCTTATAATAGCAATATTTTGTCGTGAATTAAAAAAATGCAGAAAAAGAAGACGAAAATATAGTGAGAATATTTTTGCATTTGGTAACTTTTATAAAAATAAAAAAATTTATGCTTTTTGTTAATGAATATATTAAAATTATACAATTTAAGAATAAAATATTGCAATTGTTATAAATTTACATGAAAAACCTTGAAAAAAGTAAAAAAATTGATTAATATTTTTATGGCGAAAGTAAAAATTGAATAAAAGATACATATGATTGGATAATTTTATATGCTTCGTAATAAAGTACCAGATGCAGATGCGAAAGTGAGAGGATTTGTTATGAAACCAATAGTAAAAAAATTAAAGCCAATAGTACTTATTTTATGTATTCCTATGGTAATAGTAAGTATTTCAATTACTGCAATGGGGAGAAGTAAGAAAGTACCAAATTTATCAGGGAAGATGGTTTACCACTCTTATACCAGCTATGATGCTAAAGACAGTAAATTGTATTTATATGATTTTGATTCTAAAGAAAAAGTTTGTTTAAGTGATAACTTTAAAAATGTATATAATGCCATGAATGCTGAATTTAAAAATGATGGAACAGAAATTGTTTTTATGGGAATGAATAAAACTAAAGGCTATGAAAAGTGGGATGTTTATACATATAACCTTCAAACTCAAGTTGTAACAAATTTAACAGGAAAAAATGATTTGAGAAATGAAGATCCTAAATATTCTTCAGATGGAAAAAAGATTGTTTTTAAACAAGGACATTGGGACGCAAATAAAGATGATATGATATATGACATAATGGAGCTTAACTTAGAAAACAAAAGTTTAAGAAATATAACAAAAGATACTAAAGAAGACTCTATGCCATTTTATTCAGAAGATGACAAATATGTTTTTTATGCAAGAGGAGATAATTCTTTATCACAAATATATAAAGTAGATGTAAACAACTATAATAATAAAGAAAAAGTATATTCTTCTAGTGGAGTAATGGCATACTATCCAATAGTGAAAGATAATGCTTTATACTTTACAAAATGGTATTCAAAATCAAATCATACTGATATGATTATGAAAATGAATTTAGAAACAAATGAATTAGAAAGCTTAAAGTTTAATAATAAAGAATATAATTGTTCAGATCCCTGTCCTTTAAATGATAGATACATGATTTTAAGTTCTACTAAAGGAGGCGCTGGATACAACTTATATATTGCTGATATGAATAAGGGAAAAATTTTGCCTTTAGATATAGAATATAGTGGTATTAATGATGGCGGAGAACAGCTTGGTGCATCTTGCTATTTAGAATCTATAGGCTAGTATTAGATTTTTATAGAAGATAAAAACGATTGGAGATAAAAACGACAATGAATTATTTAAGTGGATTGACATCAGTTTTGAGGAAGGGTGCATTATTTGTTTTTTGGTATCCATATATTATGTCTATTATATGGATTACAGGGTCACTAATATTTTCGCATTTTAGAGAAAACCGTGAAGAAGTAGATTTTAGTAAATACAAATGGCCTAAAATAAGTATACTTTTACCTTGTTTTAATGAGGCATTAACAGTAGAAGAAACTATATCTAATTTATCTAAGCTATCTTATCCAGACTATGAAATAATAGCAGTAAATGATGGTAGTACAGATAATACAGGTAAAATACTTGAAGCTTTAGGTGAAAAATATGAAAAGCTTAGAGTAATAAATTGCTTAGAAAATAAGGGAAAAGCTAATGCACTTCATATGGCAGTTCATGCATCTAAATCAGAATATCTTATATGTGTGGATAGTGATGCAATATTAGATGATAAAGCACCTTATTACATGGTAAAGCAATTTATAGATAATGGTGATAGAGTAGGAGCAGTAACAGGAAACCCTAGAATAAGAAATAGAGATACTCTTTTAGCAAAGATTCAGTTAGTTGAATATGCATCAATTATAGGTCTTATAAAGAGAACTCAAAGAATATTAGGTAAGGTAATGACAGTATCAGGAGTTATAGTTGCTTATAGAAAAAAAGCATTAGTAAGCGTTGAGCTTTGGGATAGAGATGTTATTACAGAGGATATAGGAGTTTCATGGAAGTTACAAAAAAAGTTCTGGGATATTAGATATGAACCAAGAGCTTTGTGTTGGATGCTTGTTCCAGAGACATTAAAGGGGCTTTGGAATCAAAGAGTAAGATGGGCACAGGGAGGACAAGAGATAATATTTCGCCATATAGACATATTTAAAGACTGGAGACAGAGGAGAATCTGGCCAGTATACTTAGAACAGGTTTTTAGTCTTATTTGGTCAATAAGCTGGGTAGGAACTACCATAGTAGCTTTATTTCATGCTAGAGTAAGACAAGACCTTCTACTATTTTTCTCCTTTAGTGCTTTTGCATTATCAATGCTTAGTTTTATACAGCTTTTCATCTCTATGAAACAGGAATCCACCTATGATAATATAATGAAATATTATCTGTGGGCTGCATGGTATCCTACGTTTTATTGGTTTGTTAATACATTTGTAGCTATAGCTGCTATTCCAAAATCAATAAAGTCGTCAATAAGAGGTGGATATGCAACATGGAAGTCTCCTGATAGAGGGGAAATTGAAATGCCTTTAGAATCTGAAGAATCTGAAGAGCCTTTAGATAAGAATGAGAGTGAAAGATTCATTGTAAGTTCACATGCAAGTTCAAAAGTTAAGATACTAAGAAAAATTGGTGCATATGTACTTAATATATTTATGCTTGGGTACATGGTTATTATATTTTACTTATTTGGAAGTGGACTATTTAATCATAATGATACATTAGTTGGAGTTCTTAAGGAAAGTTTAAAGATAACTAATGACAGCATAAGAGAACTTCTATATATTACAGCAATAATTTTTGTATTAAGCTTTATAGTCCAATATCTATGGAGATTATATAATGTTAAAAGATTTGGTAAACTTAACAGAAGAAAACATCCAGGTGAAACAACAAAAGAAGATATGCTTTCATTAAATTTAGTTAGTGAAGAGGTTTATGATTTATTACAAAGAGAAAAAATTATAAGATTTGAAAAAAATCCTATAAGAGAACTTAATGAGGTATATAAAAATGATAAAAAGAATAATTAAAGTAGCTGCTATTTTAGCAGTGCTAGTATTAGTAAGTCTTAAAGTTGCTTCAGTATGGAATGTTGATTTGCTTGAAGAGGACGGATCTTATGGAAATATCCCAAGTACGAAATGTTGTATGGCATTAGATTATCATAGAGTTCGCAGTAGAAGTTTTTGGAACACATTCCTAGAGAAAACTGTAGCTTCAGATGAACTTGTAAATTATTCTATTTATACAGATGAATTTGAAGAAGAAATACAGAGACTTAAAAATGCAGGAGCCTATTTTGCAACTTTAGAAGAGGTTGAAGAGTTTAGAAAAAATGATAGCTTTCCAGATAAATGTGTATGGATATCCTTTGATGATGGAGATGATACTTTATATAAAAATGCGTATCCTATTTTAAAAGAAAATAATATACCTTTTACTGTTTTTGTTATTGCAGGACAGGTAGGCAATAAAGATTTTAACAATCAAATGATTGTTTCTTGGGATCAGCTTAGAGAAATGAGAGACAGCGGCTTAGTATCTTTTGGATCTCACACATATAACATGCATTATTTTGAGGATGATGGAGCAAAGTTTTTATCTAAGAACGTCTATGATGACTTTTTTAAAGATATAAAATTAAGCAGAGAAGTTCTAGAAGAAGAGTTAGATGTAGAGATAAAAAGTATAGCTTATCCATTTGGTGAAAGTTCAGATGCATTAGCTGATTTAAGTGAAAAAGCTGGATTTGAAAGTGGATACATTCTAGCGCCATATCCAATTAAGGCAAATAATGATGACTTTTTCTTAAATAGATATATGGTAAGCAGAAAGAATTTTGATAAAATATATGATGCATGGATTAATAATAATTAATATTTTAGATTTTTAAAATATTGCAATGTTTTATAATTATGTAAAATTAAATAGAACAATTACTATTAGATAGTATAAATAAATATTCATATGTATATCATTAAATTTATAGATATACATATGAATATTTTTGTATATTTATAAATGTTATAATGGCTGTATTCTTAGATATAGTGATAATAAAATAAGCCATTTAAATATTGGTGGACGTCCTTTTAAGTTTATACTTAGATAAGGATGTTCACTTTTTATATTTACTTAAAGATTTTATGTTTGTAAAAATATAAACTTAATTTTATAATTATGTAATATAAAGGTAAAATGCACGTATAAATTAGAGTGTTTTGCATTTATTATTTTTATAAATAATATAATTAAATGAATATTATATTGATTGGGGGGATGTACTTAATGGTTATTCATGATTTAGAACCTGAAGAAGCAGAAAAACTAAATTTTCCGGTAAAAGAAAATATGATAATTAATAAAAAAGAAAATATTCATAATTGTATAGGCTGTTTTGGATGTTGGGTTAAGACACCAGGAAAATGTGTAATTAAAGATAATTATAGCAATATGGGAGAACTTTTAAGCAAAAGAGATGAACTTGTAATCATAAGTGAATGTTTTTATGGGGGATACAGCCCTTTTATAAAAAATATACTAGATAGAAGCATTTCTTATTTATTACCAGACTTTTTAATAAGAAAAGGAGAAATGCACCATAAGAGTAGATATAAAAATAAACTTAAGTTAAAGGTATATTTTTATGGAGATAATATAACAGACCTTGAGAAGAAAACAGCAATTAAGCTTGTAAATGCAAATAGTGATAATCTAAATGCTAAGGTGGGATTAATTATGTTTTTGTCTAAGGATAAATTAATGAAGGAGGGTTTTTAGTATGAAAATTTGTGTTATCAATGCAAGTCCAAAAGTTTCCAAAAGCTTTTCTGACTATATACTAAAAGAGATAAAAGAATTTTTAAATACAGAAGAAATATTTGAACTTCATTTTGAAAAGTCCAAACCTCAAGATAGTGATATTGAAATAATAAAAGATATGGATATTTTATTAATTGCCTTTCCACTTTATGTTGATACATTACCTTCTCACTTAATTTCCTGCTTATCTCAAATTGAGAAAGAAAATATAAACAAAGATATAAAGGTTTATGCCATATGTAACTGCGGATTTTTTGAAGGAGATCAGTGTGATATAGCCTTGAAAAATATAGAATGTTGGTGCAATAAAACAGGCTTTATATGGCAAGAAGGAATAGGCATTGGAGGAGGACCATTATATACTAAGTTAGATGAAAATTCAAAGCTTACTAAGGATATGAAGATGTCATTAAGACTTATAGCTAATGATATTTTAAATGAAAGGGGCTGTGAAAATAGCTTTATATCTCCAATACTACCTAGATTTATATATAAATTTTTAGTAGAAAGATTATGGAGAAGCACTTTGAAGAAAAATGGTTTGAAGAAAAAGGAATTATTTGGAGGAATATAAGCTTAAAGGAGTTTTTGTTATGCTTAAAAAGTATTAATAAGGGCTCCTTTACTTTGTGTAAATTGAAGAAAAAATATATATATGGTACTATAAGACTTGATATAGATATATAAGAAATTTAAAAGGAGTAATTAAACCATATGAATTTAGTTACGTTAGAAAATGTAAGTAAAAGTTACAGTGAAAAAGTATTATTAAAAAACATATCTCTTGGTATTAATGAAGGAGATAAAATAGGTATTATAGGTATAAATGGTGCTGGAAAGTCAACGCTTTTAAAAATAGCAGCTGGAAAAGATGAATTTTTTGAGGGCAATAGAGTTAAAAATAAAAATGTGAGAATAGAATATTTATCTCAAAATCCAGATATTAAAGAAGATGCAACTGTAATTGAACAAATCTTTAGAGGAGAAACTAGAGAAATCAAGCTTCTTATGGAATATGAAAAAATATTAGAAAAGATGACTCATGAAAGTAGTGAAGAGCTTAATAATAAACTTTTAAAGATTCAAGGAGAAATAGATGCACTAAATTTATGGGAACTTGAAAGTGAAGCTAAAATAATTTTAAATAAACTTGGCATAACTAATTACGAAGAAAAAATGAAAAATTTATCAGGCGGCCAAAGAAAAAGAGTTGCCCTTGCATCAGCTCTTATAACTCCATGTGAGCTTCTTATTTTAGATGAACCAACAAACCACTTAGATTCAGACTCTATTGAGTGGCTTGAAGACTTTTTAAATTCAAGAAAGGGTGCTCTTCTTATGATTACCCATGATAGATATTTCTTAGATAGAGTATCTAATAGAACTATTGAACTTGATAGAGGTAATCTTTATACATATGATGGAAACTATACTAAGTTTTTAGAAAAGAAAATGGAAAGAGTGGAAAGAGAAGAATCTGAAGAGGCTAAAAGACAATCTTTAATAAGAAAAGAATTAAAGTGGGTAAAAAGAGGAGCTAAAGCTAGAACAACTAAACAAAAAGCTAGATTACAAAGATTTGAGGATTTAGTTAATAGAGAATATGTTAAACCTCAAACAGATGTAGAAATGAATTTTGTTGGTACTAGACTTGGTAAAAAGATTATAGAAATAGACAATATATCTAAGTCTTTTGATAATAGAACTTTAATAAAAGATTTTAATTATATATTTACAAAGGAAGATAGAATAGGAATTATAGGACCAAATGGTGCAGGTAAGTCTACCCTTATAAATATGCTTAGAGGGAAACTTATGCCAGACTCAGGAGAAATAGAAGTGGGGGAAACAGTGAAAATTGGATGTTTCTCACAAGATGATAGAGATATAGATACAAGTATGAGAGTAATTGATTATGTTAGAGAAGGCGGAGAATATATACCAGTTTCCGATGGCACAAAGATTACAGCAAGTACTATGTGTGAAAAATTCCTATTTGATGGGACAATGCAGTACACTAAAATAGAAAAATTATCAGGAGGAGAAAGAAGAAGACTTCATCTTTTAAGAGTTCTTATGGAAGCTCCTAATGTGCTTTTATTAGATGAGCCAACAAATGATCTTGATATTAATACCCTTACTATTTTAGAAGACTTTTTAGACAGCTTTGTGGGAGTTGTAGTTGTAGTATCTCATGATAGATATTTCTTAGATAGAATATGTAATAAGATATTCTCTTATGAAGGAAATGGTCTTATAAAGCCTTATAACGGTAATTACAGTGATTATCTTATTTCTAAGGAAGTAGAAAAGATAGGTGCTGAAAAAGAAGGAAAGAAAGAAGATAAAAAGGAAGTAAAAGAAAGAACAAGAGAAAGAGATAAGAGACCTAAATTTACATTTAAAGAACAAAAAGAATATAAGGAAACTCCAGAGATTATAGAAAAGCTTGAAACAAGAATAGCTGAGATAGAAGATGAGATGAATAAGAATGCTTCTTCTTATGGTAAACTTCAAGAGCTTATGGAAGAAAAAGAAAAGCTAGAAGAAGATCTTTTATTTAGATATGAAAGATATGACTATCTTGAAAATCTTGCAAAAGAAATAGAAGAATATAAAAATAAACAGTAGGTGAAAAAATGGAATTACATGTGCAAGTAAAAGGCAAAAGAGAACCTATTATTTTTAAAGGTGACAGAATAGATGTTTTAGATTTTGAAATGCAGGGACAAAAGTTTAAACAGATAAGATATTTTAGAAAAGGATTTTCAAAATCAGAGTATATTGAATCTAATTTAATAGTAAGAATGAAAGAAATTAAAAAAAGTCATTAACATAAATATAAAAATGTAATATAATTAATAGGTATAACATATACATTAAAAGATACCAACAGCGTTTAAACTACCAGAGTATCTTGTTAAAGACACCTACAGCTATTATAAGTCAGCAAGGTGTCTTGTTTATATGTTAATGAATTAGGAGGAGTTACATATGGATTTAGGTTTTTTAAATTCTCTTAAGGAAGAATTGATTAATTCAGATTCTAAATTATTTGAGGATTTAGAAGAATATTCATTAAGCGAGGAAGCAAAAGAAGACTGTCTAATTAATTTTTATGCTAAGGCTGGATTTTTGCGTTATGAAAAAGATGAGGTAATTATTAATACTTTCATGGATGCATATAATGAAAATCCTATTCAAGCTATGAAGTTATTATTTTACCTTAGAGATAAGGAAAAGGGATTGGGAGAGAGAAGAGTTTTCAGGGTTATAATTAAGCATTTGGGTTCAATGAATAGTTCATATTTAGCTTCAAATATACATTTAATACCTGTCTATGGAAGATGGGATGATTTATATAGTCTTTTTGATACATATCTTCAAGGGGCAGCTATTGGGCTTATAAGAAAACAAATAAGTCTTGATTTAAAAGCAGATGTACCCTCTAATATGTGTAAGTGGCTAAAGTCAGAAAATGCATCATCAAAAGAATCAAAGGATCTTGCAAGAAAAACAAGAATTGCAATGGATCTTTCATCAAAGGAATATAGAAACTTACTAACTCTTCTTAGGAAAAGAGTTAATATTGTAGAACAAGATATGAGTAGTAACAATTGGAAAACTATTAAGTATGGAAATCTTAACTACAATACTATAAGAAGATATAAAAAAGCTTTTATAAAGCATGATAAAAAAAGGTTCCTTGAATATGTAAAAGTTCTTGAAGAGGAAAATATTAAAAAGGTTAAGGAAACAAAAGAACTTTATCCTTATGAAATTATTAATGGAATATGTAATGGACGTAATAATGATGAAAGAAGAAAGTTTATAGAAAAGTGGAATAGTATTCCAGATTATAATGTTGAAAATAATGGCGATACTTTAGTGTGTACAGCCCTTACAAAGAAAAATATATATAATAAAAATAAGGAAGCAGTATTTTCAGCAGGAGTCAGTACAGCTTTATATCTAGTAGATAAGAATAAGGATAAGTTTAAAAATTACATTCTTGTAAATACACCTCATCCTAATCTTAAAAGGATAAAGAGTGAGGATTTAATAGATAGAATAAATGAAACAGCAAAAGCATGCATAGCTGAAGAAATCAATATTGAATCTATGCTTGATATAGTGTTATATGCAGCAATTAAAAATGGGTTAAATAGAGAGAAAATTCCCAAGAGAATTTTATTTATTTTTGATAGTAATTGTGTACTTTCTAATAGAAATAGAAAAGATATAAAGGAACGTTTTTTAAGTGATAGTGAATATAAATTAATTAAAACAAAGTGGGCAAAAAGTGGTTATGAAGTTCCAAGTTTAGCCTTCTGGAGAATAGATGGAGAAAATAAGAATGCTAAAGTTTTAGAGGATGGAAAGGGCTTTCAATATGCCTTTGGATATTCAGATGAAATCTTTAAATTCTTTATTAATGGAGAAAGAGTTACATCGGTAAGCATGTTAGAAGATGTAATTAATAATGATAGATATAAACAGGTTGTTGATGCAGATTAATTTATATGCATATTTTTATTTTTACTGCACATAATAGTAGTAAAATATATTTGGAGGCAGTGCTAATGTATGAAATTTTTTTGCTTATAATAGGCATTTTTCTTATTTTTGTTTTTTTAAAATTGAGAAATAAAAATAAGAAAGCTACTCCAAAATTTAAAAACAATTTTTTGAAAGATAAGGTTTTGTCAGGTTCTATGCTATCTAAAGAAATTGATAAAATAAAGTGTAAAGAAATTATAAGAAAATAATGCTTTCTTATAATTCTTCTATAGCAGACAGAAATTAAATTATTTCTGTCTGCTATTTTTTTCTTATGTTTAGAATCTTTAGTATATGTATATCATATATTGTAGCAGGTAACTTATTTTTAAGGAGAATCAAGATATGATTGACTTAGAAAAGGAGATATATATAGACATAGTAAATTTATATAAGGAAGCAGAGAGACAAATTAGCTTTAGACCAGTAAAATATTTAGAAATGATAAATAGTGGAGCTAAACCTTCAGAAGTAGTTAAAAGACTTATATTCAGAGAAGGAGGAAGCTTTGAATTTGAAGTATTAAGGAAAAATAACAGACTTGATTTATCTATTGAGTCAATAGTTATTAATGAAAAATATTCACAAGTTTTTTCAGAAGATGAAAAAGAATGGTGTAAATTAAGGCTTAAGAACTTAAAGGAAGAGTATTAAAAAATTTAGAATACTAACTTTAAACTTAAGCTGAAATTCATTAAGTTTTTTGAAAATATATTTTTCTAAACTAGGTTCCACCTAGTTTTTTTTCTTGGCTGCAATATTAATTTAAAAGGCTGTATTGTGAATAAAAGTGATAAAAATAGGCAAGTATTTAAACAAATGATACTCGGAAGTGATTGATTTGTGCTTAGAAAACTATTTTAAAATTCTAGAAAATATAAGGCTTTTAAGTAATGCAGCTAAAAGAAACTTATTAATAGATATAAGCATTTTAATTAATGTTTCCAATAATAAAGAAACAACAGAATTAATTTGCCCTTATTGTAAAAATAAATACATAGTTAAAAATGGTAAGAATAAAGAAACTCAAAGGTATTTATGTAAAGCTTGTGTGATGAAACTTTCTTTCAAGAATCCTTTAAGGGAAATCACTCTAAAGATGGATTTGTTATGCCGAGAAAAGCACATAAAAGAGGCGGTGAATCAAGATATAGAGGGATATATAAAGAAAAAGTATGTGTTTTAACTGCGTTAGATAGTATTAATAATTTATTTATTGCTCCAATAGCTATGGGTAAGCCATCATCAAATGATCTTATAAGAAGTATTGGTAAGATTATAAAACCAAAAAGTTTACTTGTAACAGACAGTCTTTTTAGTTATAAGATATTATCATCCTTTTGTAAAATAAGTCATATAGCTATTCCTAAAGGACTTCATAGCTTTAAACAATATAATATTCAAAAAATAAACAGCCTTCATAGCAACTTAAAGAGATTTATAGCTGTGTATAGAGGAGTGTCAACAAAATATTTAGCAAATTATCTAGCTATTTTCAAATTTATATTTTCAAAAAAGGAGAACATTCTTATTTTAGTACGAACTTTAAAGGACGTCCACCTATATTTGAATAGCTAGTTTTACTTATCACTTTATTTTAAAATACAACTATTTTAAAAATATGGTAAAATATATATACTAAAGAAAAGAAAGGGTGATTCGTTATGTCTCATATGGCAGGGAAAGAAGCATATAAAAGCTTAACAGAAAGAATTAATCAGTTTCCTCAAGGAGCACCGCTATCAGAAACACTTTATAAGATATTAAGTATATTATTTACAGAAAAAGAAGCAAGACTTGTATCACAACTTCCTATAAGAGCCTTTACAGCTAAAACTGCAGCTAGAACATGGAAGCTTAGTGAAAAGGAAGCAGAAAAGATTCTTGAGGGCTTAACAGCAAAGGCTGTTCTCTTCGATATAGAACATGAAAAGGTAAAAAGATATTGTCTTCCACCTCCAATGGTAGGATTTTTTGAATTTTCATTAATGAGAACAAGGGGAGATATTGATGTAAAAACTTTATCAGAATTATATCATCAATATTTAAACGTGGAAGAAGATTTTATAAAAGATTTATTCTTAGGTACGGAAACAAGATTTGGTAGAGTCTTAGTTCAAGAGCCAGTGCTTGAAAGACAAAATCAGCTTGAAATAATGGATTATGAAAGAGCTACTAATGTAATTAATACGGCAAAGAATATAACAGTAAGCCTATGTTATTGTCGTCATAAAATGCATCATTTAGGTTATGACTGTTATGCACCTATGGAAACATGCTTAACCTTTGGAAATGCAGCAGCATCCTTAGAGAGAAGGGGCTATGGAAGAAAAATAGAAAAGTCAGAAGCCTTAGAAATATTAAGTATGTGTTATGAATATAATCTTGTACAGTGTGCAGAAAATGTTAGAAGTGGATCTTTATTTTTATGTAATTGCTGTTCATGCTGTTGTGAAGGAATGCAGGCAGTTAAAAAGTTTGGTTATTTAAATCCTATAGAGACTACGTCCCTTTTACCTTCAGTAGTAGAAGATAGCTGTCTTGGATGCAGAAAATGTGAAAAGGTATGTCCAATTGAAGCTATTAAGATTAATCTTGAAACAAAAAAAGCTGAGGTTGATGAAGAGATATGTCTTGGATGCGGGATATGTGCAAGAAACTGCCCTAAAAAAGCTATATTATTAAAAAAGAGGGATAAGGAAATAATAACTCCAGCTAATACATCTCATAGAATAGTACTTCAAGCAATTGAAAAGGGACAGCTTCAGAATTTAATTTTTGATAATAGAGCCTTAGCAAGTCATAGAGCATTAGCAGCTGTGCTTTCTGCAATTTTAAAGTTATCTCCAGTAAAGAAGGCCATGGCAAGTAAGCAAATGAAGTCAGTCTATTTAGACAAACTTATAAGTAAATTTGATTAGTGATAAAGAGAGAAGTGGCATTCTAAATATTTTAGAATAACCACTTCTTTTTTTAAAGTTATTAGTCTAAGTGTTGTGAGTAGTTTTCTAGTGATGTCAAATTAGGTAAAGATTCAATAGGAGAAAAATCACTAATTTTATTTCCAAAAAGCCATAATGTGTTTAGACTATCTAATTCTTTTAATGAAGAAACATCTGAAATATTGTTGTTGGCAGCCCATAGAGCTTCCATATCCTTAAACTCAGCAAGTGGTGATAAATCTTCTATATTATTGTTATTAATATTTAAATTAACAATTTTAGTTGAGTCCTTTATTGCTTCTATATTAGATATTTGATTTATGTCTAAACTTAAGTGTGTAAGATTCTTAAAATTAGAAAGAGCAGAAATATCAGAAATTGTATTGTTATTTAAGAATAAATATTCTAAGTTTGTTAGATTTCTAATTGGAGAAATATCTGAAATATTATTGTAAGCAAGACTTAATCTCTTTAAAGTGGTTAAATTTTGAACTGGTGAACAATCAGATAAATTATTTCCGTATACAAATAGCTGTTCAATATTTTTTAAGTCCTTAAGTGAAGAAAGATCAGATATTTTATTGTTAGGTGCAAAAAACGTTTTCAAATTATTAACAGTTGATAAAGGTGAAATATCTGCTACATTATTAGTATCTACATTTATCCATTGAAGGTTTTTCTTTAAATCCTTTAATGGTGAAAGATCAGAAATATTATTATTTGCTAAAACAAGGAATTCAAGACTAGTACAATATTCAAGCCCTTTAATATTTTGAATTTGTCTATTCTCTGCAATTAAATGAGTTATTTTTTCTAAATCATTTCTTGTTATAGTGTAATCTTGGCCTTTCCCTAAAGTTTCTTTAATAGATGCCCTTAAGTTTTCATCTGGAATTAAGACATTTTCATCAATAATATAATCGCTGATTTTAGTGCAATTAACTCTTCCTTCAAAACATATATTTCCATTTGATAAGGCAAAATCATAAAATACAGGTTTTTCACTTGGATCAATGTCTTCCCAAGTAGCAGTATTTGAATTTTTATCATATACTCCTCTTTCAGGTAAGTTCCAAATAGTAGTTACGGCATTATTTTGTGTATCTACTATTGGATTTTTAATATTAATTTTATAACCTACCTTTTCAGCCTTTACATTTATAGTTTGATGTGCAAAAGCAGCAAAATTTATTTGAGTTAAGTCTTTAAGAGATGATAAATCAGATATCATATTTTTAGCTGCTTGAATGATTTTTAAAGATTTTAAATTAGCTAAAGGTGATACATCAGAAATTTTATTTGTATTTAGATACAAATATTCTAACTTAGTTAAACCACTTAAACCTGTAAGATCACTAATATCATTTCCAGATAAATTTAATTCATATAAAGATGTTAATTTACTTAGTGGTGAAAGATTATCAATCTTATTACCCTCTGCGTATAGTTTAGTTAAGCTTTGTAGATTTGAAATAGGAGATAAATCAGTGATATTGTTACGATTTATCTCAAGTTCCTGTAAACTCTTACAATATTCAATTCCTTCAAGTGTTGATATGTTTCTTCCTGTTGCATGGATACAAATAATATTTGCTAAGTCTTCTTTAGTAAGAACATAATCAGAAGATTTCCCCATATCTCCAAGAATTGCTGCTCTTAAATTTTCATCTTTAATAAGATTAGAACTGTTTTGTACATTAGAAATAATTTCTGAATTAAAAGTAACTACTTCTGCTGAAGCTTTCATTGATGGTAATACTGAAGTTAATAAAAGTCCAGATAACATAACTGAAAGCATTTTTGTTGAATTTTTCATATTTTAACCCCCACCGTGTACCTTTATTCCTTGGAATATCAGTACTAAAAAATTTTATTGTTTGTATTAAGAAAGATAATCCCTCCTAAAATTACCTAATTTTGTCATAGTATAATGTTAAAAAAAAGCAAATAAAAGGAGTTGAGTCATCTTATATTTACTATTTATATGGTATGTTCTTTGAAATTATTTCACTTTTTTAGAGTTTAAAGAAGAAAAAAATAGTTATTAGAAGTAATCTAATAACTATTTTTATGTCGTATAACCTATTTATTATTTTTAATATGTTTAAATTATATGCTTCTATTGTGACAAATATGTGACAAAAGTGTGTGCTTTTTTATATCATAAATGTAATAAAATGGTGACAACTATTACATTTGAGGGTATAATTAAAAATAGGATTATTATGTAAAATAAGGAAATAAAGACAAGGCGTTGAGATATAGGGGGAAGTAACATGATAGATAAAGGTAAGATGGAAAAGAGTAAAATGGAAAAAATAGATGAGCTAAGAGAAAAGAAAAAGGCTCAAATAATATCTTTTCATTCATATAAAAGTGGAGTAGGAAAGACAACTTCTCTTGTACAGACAGCATACTTACTAGGAAGGAAGGGAAAGAGAGTTGCAATTATTGATATGGATATAGACTCCCCAGGTCTTAGTGAAGTGTTTGGACAAATTAAAAGAATGGAAGGAGGATTTGTTAAATATATTTTTAACAAGTACTTTAATGCTAATAAAAACAATGAAAAAGATAAGAAAATGGAGATGGACTCTTTAGCAGTAAGAATCTCATATAAGATGAATGGAGAGGTATATTTAGTTGGAGCTGGAAGAGCAGATACTGAATATGTAAGAATGCTTTTTGCTATTCAGGAAAATAAAATAAGTGGTAATAAATATATAATACAACTTATTAATGATTTAACTGAAGTATATAATCTTGATTATGTGTTTATAGATACTAGATGTGGAATAAATAAGTGGGCAGGCTTATCTGTAGCTGAAATTTCAGATGAAATAATAATGTTTGCTTATCCTGATATTGAAAATGTTAAGGGAATAAATCTTATGCAAGAATTACTTAAATTAGAAAATGAAGTTTCATTAGTCTTTTCAAAGGTAGATACATCAGAAGCAGCAGGAAAGGAAGCATTAAAATATTTAGGTAAAGTAAATAAAAAGCAAAATTATATAAGTATTAGTTATGATCAAGCTATAATAATGAGTCCAATTCTTCCAATAGAAGCTAAACTTAATAAATATTCTGCTTTAGAGCAGCTTATTTCTGAAAATGCAGTTAAAAGAAAAAATGAGAAGTGGATAGAAGAACATAAAGGTGATGTAGAGACATTATTAGATAATTTATCATCTAGAAAAAAATTTGGTAAGGTTTTAACTCCAGATGAAATAAGAGTTCTTAAAAATAATAATTATGCTATTGTTATTGATGATGGAATAAACCTAAAGGATATGATAGAGAATAGTTTCCAAAATAAAAAAGTTTTAAATTTTAAATTTTATAATAAGTATATGAAAAAGATTGTGGAAAAACATTGTTCTTCAGAAGAGTTTTTAGATGTGTTCTGTTTATCTATATTGTCCTTAGCTCTTCTTAGTATTGATGAAAGTTTAGGTGTTAATAGAGCTACTGATATAGAAAATACTTTAAGTAAGTATTTTATGGACTTCTATTATAAGAGTAGTTCAACTAAAGGAAGGATAATAAATGCTTCAACTTACTTTGGTGAAATTTTGGGCTCTAAAGAAAGTGAAGAGGATAAGTTTATATGTATTAATATAAATGAACTTGTAGAATTTGTTACCTTTCTTGAAAGTAATTGTGGTGTTTCAAAAACTAAAAGCAGTGTATTATTTAGAATGCTATTCTTGGTGTTTAATGTTTTAAATAGAAATAATAAATATCAATTTAAGCTAATTTTAAATGATAGAAAATATAAAAATAATACTGATTTTGTGAATGAATTTAAAGAAAATACCTTAGATATTTCATGGGCTGATTTATACAAAAAGCAAGATATAATAGATAAGGTAAATGATGTACTAAAGCTTTTATTTAGAATTGATATTTACTCAAAGGTTAAAACAGATTTATTCTTCCCTATGTCAGTAATGGAGGATGGAGTAAATATGAAATTTGATGAATGGTTTGTAAATTCTATCAAAAAACGTAAATTATTAAGTAGAAAGGGAATTTTAGATATCATTCAAGAATGTGCTGCTCTAGAAAAGAAAAATTCTAATAAAAAGAGTAGTATACTTACAAAAACAAAACTTAATACAGCCATGGAAAGAGTATCTTATAGATAAAAAAGTACTGCTAAAAGTAGCTTAAAGCTAATTTTAGCAGTCTTTTTTTACTATTAGCGAGGGGGAGGAATGAGTTTTGCAATTTTAAAATTACAGCTCATTTGTTTTTGATGCAGTAATATTTTGCGTAGCACCTAGGTATTAAATACTAATAAATTAAATGTAATATTAGAATAAGCTTCTAGTATAAATTTTTGAGTATACAAAAGAGGAAGAATATTTTAAAATATATGTAATAAAATGGTTTTTAAAAAGTGGAGGGAGAATATGAAGTTTTTATTAGATGATAATAATGTAAAGGTAATGGGAAGAACTTTATACATAGATAATGTTAGATATTTAAATTATTCAGCTTCAGCTATAGAATTTGAGTTTGTAGGAAAAGAAGCTAAAGTAGATATATGTACAAATGGAGCAGAAGGGGAAGAGCAATTTAGAGCTTGGATGGCTGTTTTTATTAATGATAAATTTTATAAAAGATTTTCTTTAGATAAGAAAGAGGATATTTATACATTATATAAGGGAGAAAAAACAGAAAGGATTAAGCTTAAGCTTTTGAAACTTTCAGAAGCATCCTTTGGAAATGCAGGAATAAAATCAATTACTATAGATAGTGAAGAGGGACCTTATAAAACAAATGAAGCTTTAAAGAAAATAGAGATAATAGGAGATTCAATCACCTGCGGATATGGTATAGAGGGAGATATAGCTATAGATTATTTTACTACAGCAGAAGAAAATATAGTAAAAACCTATGGATATAAAGTGGCAGAGCATTTTTCGGCAGATTTCAACCTTATAAGCTACAGCTCTAAGGGAATTATAACCTCTTCAATAGATAAGGATATAGATGATACTAAAAATACAGACTGGCTTATGCCTAGGGTTTATAAATATACTGACCTTGGTATGAGTAATAATTTAAATATAAAGAAACCTGAAGTATGGGATAACAAAAGATTTGAAGCAGATATTATTATAATAAATCTTGGTACTAATGATGCAACTTATACTAGAGATATAAAGGCGAGAATACAAGAGTTTGGGGAAGGTTATTATAAGTTTTTAACTTATCTTAGAGAGCACAATAAGAAGGCTAAAATTATATGTACATTAGGTGCTATGGGACAGGAGTTATGCCCTGAAATTTCAAGACAGGTTCAAAAGTTTAAGAGGGATAATGATGATGGAAAAGTATTTTTTATGAGTTTTGATGTGCAAAATAAAGAAGATGGAATTGGTACTCATGAACATCCATCAGCTAAGACCCATGAAAGGATGGCAGAAAAACTAATTAAACTTATAGAAAAAATATGATATAATTATTTTTGATTTAGTTTAATTAGGAGATGAAAAAATGGATAAAGATAAATTACTTAAAAACTTAGAAAAAAGAGGGTTTAAAGCAGTTTACTTTGATACTAAAGAAGAAGCAGCTAAATATATACTTTCAAATGTAAAAAATAAAACTGTAGGAATTGGTGGTTCAGAAACTGTAAAGGAAATGGGCCTTGGAGAAGCGTTAAAGGAAAATAATAAAGTTTTCTGGCATTGGGACAAAGAGCTTAAAGAAAAAGAAGGTCTTAAAGGAGCTAGAGACTTAGCAGCTAAAGCTGATATTTACTTAGCTTCAGTTAATGCTATTTCTGAAGAAGGAAGTTTAATTAACATAGATGGAACAGGAAATAGATTAGCATCTACATGTTATGGTCATGAAAAAACTTACTTTCTTATAGGTAAAAACAAGGTAGAACCAAACTTTGAAAAGGCAATGTGGAGAGCAAGAAATGTAGCAGCTCCTCAAAACGCTTATAGATTAAAAGTAAAAACACCTTGTGCTATTAAAGGGGACAAGTGTTATGACTGCAACAGTCCAGAGAGAATATGTAGAGGATTTTTAACTATTGAAAGACCTATGAAGTCTATGGAAATGGAAATTGTCTTAATTGGTGAAAGACTTGGAATGTAATAAATAGTTTTAAAGAAGCTTAGACTAGGTATAACTCTAGGATAAGCTTCTTTTATATATAATATTAAGATCAAAATAAAGAGTAAACTGTTTGTATATAATATGAAAAACTAATAATTGTGGTATTTTAGTCTATTGAAAGCTGAGATGTTAAAAAGTAAAAAAAGATAAATAAAGGCTAGTTGATTAAGAATATATAAAAAGGCATATTCTTTTTGAAATTGTTGAATATCATGAAGATGATAAATATAAATATGTTGATGATGTTGCAGTAATAAAGGCCATTAAAGATGGTCATGAAGCAATGAAAGAGTTTACGAAATGTAAAAATGGACAATTGGTATATAGTACTGCTAATAATGATATTGTAATTGAAAAAGTAAAAAATATTGGAATAAGAAGGAGTATATAATGAGTATAAAATGAGTATAAAATTACAATTTAAGTGGCTTTATTGCCTGTATTCTTATTTTTAGTACTTGGGGTAATGATTGTTATGCATAGATTATTTATAAGAAATACTAGAGAGAGCTAAAAATTCCTACATATTAAAAACAAGATCAGTATCAAGATAAATTTAGATACTGATCTTATTGTTAAATTAAAGCAAACCATTCTTTCATAGTATTTAAAATTTTAATAAGTTCCTCTTCCTTAATTATATAAGGCACCATAGCATACATGTAATTTAAAAATGGTCTTGAAAAAACTCCTTTATCATAAGCAAATTCTTTAAAGCCTTCTAAGGTTTTACTATCAAAAACTTCAATACATATACATCCACCCATAATTCTTATTTCCTTAATGTGTGGATGATTAAAACCCTTCATTTCTCTTTCCATTATTTCAGTGATTTTCTTTATCTTATGAATATAATTTTCTTCTTCAAATAATTCAATAGACTTAAGAGCAACGCTGCAAGCTAAAGCATTTCCCATAAAGGTTGGGCCATGCATAAGGGCGTGAGTTTTATCATCACTATAGAAACCATTAAATACTTTATGATTAGCTATTGTTACAGCATGTCCAATATAACCTCCAGTTAAGGCTTTACCAAGAACTAAAATATCAGGAGTAACAATATCAGCTACAAATCTGTAACCAGTTCTTCCAAAGCCAGTAGCTACCTCATCAAATATAAATAAAACATCATATTCATCACATAATTCTCTAGCACGCTTTAAAAAGGAAAGACTGTACATTCTCATGCCTCCAGCGCCCTGCAACAAAGGTTCAACTATAAAGCAAGAAAGTTTTTCTCCATAGTTTTTAAAAGTTTCTTCTAAAGCAGGAATTTCTGTAGGGATATGTATAACTCCTTTTTTCTTTTCATTGTCATTACCAAAGGCAAAGTGGTAATCTTCATCATCTCCAACTTCCATAGCCTTAAAAGTATCACCATGATAAGCATGTTCAAGAGCTAAAATTAAATTTCTATTGCTACCCCTGTTAGTGTTATATTGAAGAGCCATTTTTAAAGCAACTTCTACAGCAACACTTCCAGAATCAGAAAAGAAGCAGTAGTCTAAATCACAAGGAAGCCATTCTCTAAGTTTTTTAGATAATTTCAGTGCGGGGTCATGGGTTAATCCTCCTAGCATAACATGAGAAAAGTGACTTACCTGATTTGTTAAAGCTTCATTTAATGCAGGGTGATTATAGCCATGAATAACGCTCCACCAGGAAGAAATGGAATCAATTAATTTTTTATTATCTTCTGTAATAAGATAAACACCTTTTGCAGCTACAATTTTTATAGGTGCTTTCATAGTTTTCATTTGTTCATAAGGGTACCATATCATAATATTTTTCCTCCTTATTCATACAAAGATGCTAAAGTGTCAGCATCAATATTAATTTTAGTATCAGAGTCTTTAACGCAGGCTATTACCTTTAAATTAGTTAAGTATTCACACATTTTAAGGTTGTCCTCTTCCATAACATTACCTTCATGATAATGATTAAAGATTATGCCTTTTACATTTATCCCTTTGCTTTTCATATATTCAATAGTTAAAACCACATCATTAATAGTACCAAGTCCTGCATCTGCAACAATTAAGCATGATAAATTTAATTCTCTAATAATATCTTCAAGCATGATCTTTTCTTTATCAAAGGATATAGGACATATAATACCACCACTGCCTTCCATAGTTACATAATCATACTTTTCACATACCTTATTAAATTTTTCTTTTATAATGTCCATTTTTATTGGCTGTCTTTCTATTCTTGAAGCTAAGTGAGGAGAAACAGCATTTTCATAAACATATGGACACATATCTTTAAGAGATTCAGATATACCCGATACTTCTTTTACAAATTTTGCATCACCAGGAATTAGATTTTCCTTATTATCTCTAATATTTCCACTCATAGCAGCCTTAAAATAGCCAGCATTAAATCCATTTTCATAAAGTTTTTTTATAATAAGTGCAGAGATAAAGGTTTTACCTACATCTGTTCCTGTACCTGTAATAAATAAATTTTTACTCATTTTAATTTCTCCTTCATTTTAAGCATTAAAGCCTATATTATTTCTTTTTAATACTGGAAGTAATCTTTTCCCTAAAACTGCTGCAAGAATGCAAAGAGCAATGTCTCCAGGAACTGCTAAGATAAAGCAATAAAGAAAAAGTGTAAAGATTCCTATACCTGAACCAACATAGAAAGTCATAATAAACCAATAATATAACATGCCTAGGGTATATACTATGGCTAAACCTATGAAGTTAGCTAAGATAAGTCTTTTAAAGGATGGAAGGTTTGAACTGTTAGCAATACATCCAGTTACAAAGCTACCTAAAGCAAAGCCTGAAAGATAACCAAAGGTAGGCTGAAAAATATAAAGAAGACCTCCTCCTGATACAAAAATAGGTACGCCAATAAGGCCAATAATTATATAACATAAAACACTTATAGCTCCTTTTTTTGCACCTAATATTATTCCAGCTAAAGTAGTGAATAAAAGCTGAAGAGTAAAGGGACAGACTGGAACTGGTATTTTTATAAAAGCTCCAATAGCTATTAGTGCAGTAAAGATTGAAATATCTATTAGATCTTTTGTTTTTACATTCATTTGATTCAGCTCCTTAATTTTACAATATACATTTTTTATAACATATATGGAATTGAAATGTCAACTGATTTTGTAAGATGGGTTAACAATTAAGATTTGAGTTATGCTTTTGGTTAATAAAAAAAGACTTCTTAAATGAGGGGAAAGAAGTCTTTTTTAAAATTATTATTTTGGGGAATAATAATGATTTATTTACTTTGCTTTACAAACTTATTATATAGAGATATTGTGTCATTATTGTGACAAAAATAATTTAATTAAAAGCTTTAGACGTAAGGTTAACCTAAAAAAACATAAAAGTACAATAAAAAAGTAAATACTAAGGGTATAGATTAAGTATAAGGGACTTAAGAGAGAATAGAAGGTGGAAGTAAGCTTTGAGCATTAATTATAAAAAAGAAAACAAAAGGTATGAAGAATTAATTGAAATATATAAGAAAAATACAAGGGAAGTAAAAATAAAAATAGAAGAAAACCTTCAAAAGCCCAGTGAAGAAAATTATAAAATGGTGCAGTTTTGCACATTAGAGGAAGATAATACAGAGGCACTAAAGGATGCAATAAAATTAAATTGCGGAGAATATTATTTTGTGGATTTTAGAAATACATGTATAGGAGAAAGGGCTGTTATAGATGAAGAGGAGCTGTATGTAATACAGGGAACTTTTTGGTATGTAAATTTTACTCACTGCATATTTCAAAATATCAAATTTGTTAATTGTAGATTTTGGGGATGTAAATTTGAAAGGTGCCAAACTAGAGGTCTTAAGACTATTTTTGAAAATTGTTCATTTAAAACTATAGATATTGATACAGATAAAAATGGAGAACTTGAAACTAAAATTATATCAACAGAATTTTTAAAGTGTGATCTTGCAAATGTAAAGTTTAAAGATTGTTTATTAGATAATTCTATTTGGGAGTCTTGCGCTTTAGTATTAACATCCTTTAATAATTGCAGTGTTAATGAAGGTGTATTTAAAAGATGTGAATTTCACTCTGCAGTATTTAATGACAGTGATATATCAGGAACTGGAATTATAAATATGATTAATGCTGAATTAGAGTTTTATGGACAATATGGAGAAAGTGAATTTAATAAAAGTACATATATAGATTTAATGAAGTATAGGAATAGAAAGGTTGATGAGAAAAAGCGTAGAGAAGTAGCAGAGGAGTTAGCTACCATGTATTATACATTAATAAATTGTCTAAAGATTAAAAATTCAGATATAGATTATTTAGACGAGTATAAATACCAATATCAAAAGTATCATATGATTGCAAAAAAGAATATCTATATGCAGATATGGGATAGAATAAGCTGGATTATATGTGGTTTTGGACAAAAGATTGGTAGATTTGTTTTTTGGTTTGCCTTTATTATAATATTTTTTGCTATATGCTATATGTTCTCAGGGTTACAATTAGCTGATTCAAGTAATATTAATTATGCATCCTTTAGAGGAGAAACTTTGAACTTAGGAGAAATAGCTAAGGATTTTGGAACTTGTGTGCATTTTAGCATAGTTACATTTTCTACAGTAGGCTATGGAAACATAACGCCATTGAATGGAGTTACCACCTTTTTATGCACTATACAAATATTATTTGGAATATTGTTTGTAGCAATATTTACATCAATAGTTATTAAGAAATTAATAAGATAAAGGAACAAAGTGGCTGACATCACGCTTTTCAGTGCAGGAAGCAGCTTTCTTTTGCGGCCTTGACAACTTCCATATGAGAAAGCCAGTCAAAATCAGTGTCTAACATCAAAAAAATTTATATTTTCTTTGCATTAAAAAAGACTTCTTAAATAAGGGGAAAGAAGTCTTTTTTAAAATTATCATTTAAGGGAATAAAAATGATTTATTTACGTTATGCTTTTATTATATAGGGGAATTGTGTCAATATTGTGAAAAAAACAAATATATTTATATTGTTTTAAAATTACGTTTAGAGAAAAATAATAATTGGGGTGAGGTTTTATTAAAATATATGAAACTAATAATGAGGTTCCTAGGGAATATAAATAATTATTAATGCCTTGTACAAGCTTTAAGTTTGTATAGGGTATTTTTTTGATTTTAGAACCTTTTAAAGAGATAACAAAATTAAAAAATGTTATGTCACATACTTTATTTTAAAGAAGCAAATAAAAAATAATAAAATATTACAGATGAGGAATAATATATTTGAAAATATTTTAAAGAGAGGCATGAAGTAGCATGAAAATATTTTTAGCAAACTTAAGAAAGTATAATGAGGGGCAGCTTATAGGAGCATGGCTAGAACTTCCTGCTAAAGATAGCGAAATTCAAGAGGTATTAAGGAATATAGATGTGACTGATGAGGACTTAGAGTATTTTATTTTTGATTATGAATGTGAATTTCCTGGAACTTTTATAAAGAAGTATTCAGACATAGATGAACTTAATTATATAGCAGAAGAACTTTATGATATGGATGAAGAGGAAATTAAAATATGCAGTACAATTATGAAAAATGAAAATTGCACTTTAGATAAGGCCATAGATGAAAAAGATAATAGATTAATAATTAATTTAAATAGTAGTGAATCAAATATAGATGTTAATCTAGCTTTAAGTTATATAGATCAGATTTATGGTGATGTAATTAATATAGATAAAGAAACCTTAGCAAGATATTTTGATTTGAAAAGGTTTGGAGAAGATTTAAAAGAAAATTTTAATATAGATGAGGATGAAACCATAGCAGTTAGAAATGTATAAAATTGCTAAAATAAATTTATTGTAAGATAATACAATAAAATGATAATATAGAATTATATGTAAGTATATGAAGGTATATATAAATACATAAATTTTATAGCAGAGTACTGCTTTGGAAATGTGGGGAAAAGAGAATGATAACATCAGAAGAAATAAAAAGAAGGCTATGGAATGGAGCAAATGAACTTAGAGGTTCCATGGATGCTAGTCGTTATAAAGACTATATGCTTGGATTAATGTTTTATAAGTTTTTAAGTGATAAAACTTTAGATGAATTTAAAAAGACAACACAAAATGACTATTTAAATGAAGAAGAATTACTTAAAGCTTATTTAGAACTTCATGATGAATATGGAAAAGACCTAGAAGAAGCAATTCAAGATGCATTAGGATATGCTGTAGCACCTAAATATCTTTATCAAACATGGGTTAAGGATATTTATACTGGTAATTTTGAAGTTCAAAAGGTTATTGATAGTTTAAATAATTTTGAAAGAACAATAGCAGCATCAAAAGAGGCAGATGATTTTGAAGGATTATTTTCAAGTTCAACTCTTGATTTAACTAATACAGCTCTTGGAAGCAACTTAAATGAAAGAAACAAGAACATTAAATCACTTATACTATTATTTGCAGATTTAAACATGGTATCTCTTCAAAAAGGTGATGTTTTAGGTGATGCCTATGAATATTTAATTGGACAGTTTGCCATGGAATCAGGAAAGAAGGCTGGAGAATTCTATACTCCCCATCAAGTAAGTGAAGTTATTGCGCAGATAGTTTCTAAATCATCAAATATAAAATCAATTTATGATCCAACAGTAGGTTCAGGGTCTCTTTTATTAACAGTAAGTAGACATTTAGATAAAGAGTCTCAAAAGGAACTTAAATATTATGGTCAGGAAAAGAATACAACTACATATAACTTAACTCGTATGAATTTATTACTTCATGGGGTGCGCCCTGAAAAAATGACAATAAAAAATGGTGATACTTTAGGTCCAGACTGGCCAGAAGATCCAGCAAAACCAAATGAAGCTGTTCTCTTTGATGGAATAGTTATGAATCCACCATATTCTGTGAGTGGTTGGAATAAGTCAAGCTTAAAGGTTAGTGATCCTCGTTTTGAAATTGCAGGAACTCTTCCACCAGATTCAAAGGGAGACTTTGCCTTTTTACTTCATGGTCTATATCACTTAAGTCCAGAGGGAACTATGGGAATTGTGCTTCCCCATGGTGTTTTATTTAGAGGCTCAGCTGAAGGTGAAATAAGACAGAAGCTTTTAGATAAAGGAAATATTGATGCAGTAATAGGACTTCCAAGCAATCTTTTTACAAACACAGGTATTCCAGTTGTAATTATAATTCTTAAGAAAAATAGAGAAATTGATGCCCCAGTTCTTATTATTGATGCATCAAAAAGCTTTATTAAGGTAGGAAAACAAAATGAATTACAGGAGAAAGATATTGCTAAAATAGTTGATGTTTATGTAAGCAGAAAAGAAATAAAAGGCTACAGCACATTAGCTAGCAGAGAAGATATAAGAAAAAATGATTACAATTTAAATATTCCAAGATATGTTGAAAGCATAGATTCAGAAATAAGCCATGATGTAGATGCCCATATGCTTGGAGGAATACCAAAAAGAAATATTGAGGATTTATATATATTACAAAGCCTTGCAAAGGATGTTTTAGATAAAAACTTAAAGGAAATTAGACCAGGCTATGTGGAGTTTAAGGTTAGTATAGATGAATTAACTAATGAGATTTTAAAGGATGAAAAAATTAAGACAATCTCTGAAGAAATTAAGGAGAAAACAGAAAAGTATATAGAAAAGTACTGGAATGATTTAAGAGAAATTAATAAGGATTCTGATTTGACAAATCTTATGGAAGAAATGCTTGAAGATATAAAGGAAATGCTAAGAGGCTATGAATTTATTGATGCTTATAATGGATATCAGGTAATTGCAGAGATTTGGAAAAATTACTTAATGCGTGATACAGAAATCATTGCAAATGAAGGATTTTATAGGGCAGGTCGCAAACGTCAACCTAACATGATAACAAAGGGTTCAGGAAATAAGAAGAGAGAAGAGCAGGATGGATATGTAGGAAGAATTGTACCTAATGAATTAATAGCAAGTGAACTTTATGCTGATGAAATTAGGGCAATTGAAGATAAGAAGGAAGAGGTTTTAGATATAGATAGTAGCCTTTCAGACCTTGTTGAAAGTGCAAAGGTTGAGGATAGTGATGAAAATAATGCTTTATTTAATGTTCTTAAAAAGAATGAAAATGATGAAGTGGGGGATTCTTTTGATTCTAAAGCCTTAAAAAGTGAACTTAAGAAAGCAGATAAGACAAGTTTTGAATATAAGCTTCTTAAAAAGGTTGATAATTTATTAAGTAAAAAATCTTCTCTTAATAAATCTATAAAGAATGATGAAAAAGAACTTAAGGAAGAGGTTCAAGAAAGAATACTTAAGCTTACTGATGAAGAAGTGGACATGCTTATCTATAAGAAATGGTTTGGAAGTATAGTAGAGCAAATAGTAGATTTAGTTAAAGTGCCACTAAAGGAAGAAATTCATATTATTGAGATGCTTAAGGAACGTTATAAGGATACATTAAGTGATATTGATAGTGAGATAGAGGCTTTAATGAAAGAGTTTAATGAACTTAGACATGAATTGGTGGTGGAGTAAGATGAAGGATGAGAGAAGGGTACCAAGGAGAAGGTTTAGGGAGTTTTTGAATGATGGAGAGTGGGAGCAGCATAAACTAAGAGATGTTCTTTCATTACTTAAAGATGGTACACATGGTACTTATAAAGATGTTAGAAATGGAGTTTATCTTTTAAGTGCAAAAAATATTAAAAATGGATGTGTAAATATAGATGAAAGTGATAGAAAAATTTCATTTAAGGATTATGAAAGAATACATACTAACTTTAAATTAAAAGTGGGAGATATTTTAATGACTATTGTAGGTACTATAGGAGATACTGCAATATTATCAAGAATTGATAAATTAACATTTCAAAGAAGTGTTGCTTTTTTAAGACCAACACGTGAATTAAACAATATTTTTTTAAAGTATACTATCGAAACAAAGTATTTTCAAAAGGAATTAGATAATAGAAAAACGATATCTGCACAGCCGGGTATTTATTTAGGGGAAATAGAACAAATAGGAGTTAAGATCACTGGAAAAATTAATGAACAACAAAAAATTGGTGAATATTTTAATAGTTTAGACAGAATAATTAATCTTAATCAACATAAACTAGAAAAATTAAAAGCATTAAAAAAAGCATATCTTACACAGATGTTTCCCTCTGATGGAGAATGTAAACCTAAATTAAGATTTGCTGGGTTTAATGAGGAGTGGAAAGATTATAAAGTAAAAGATATATGTGGAATATCAACAGGAATGAGTAATACACAAGATAAAATAGTTGATGGTATGTATCCATTTTATGTACGTTCGCCAATTATAGAAAGAAGTAATAAGTATCTTTATGATGAAGAAGCAGTCCTTACTGTTGGCGATGGTGTTGGTACAGGAAAGGTTTTTCATTATGTTAATGGAAAATATGATTTACATCAGCGTGTTTACAGAATGTTTGGGTTTGATAAAGGAGTATTAGGAAGGTACTTTTATCATTATTTTTCTAATCATTTTTACGATAGAGTTATGGCTATGACTGCTAAAACATCTGTAGATTCTGTTAGATTAGAGATGATATCTGATATGAATATTATTGCACCTTCTATTGAAGAACAAAATAAGATTGCAAACTTTTTAGATAGACTTAATAATTTCATAGACATACAGCAACGCAAAATAGAAAAACTCCAAGCCATAAAAAAATCCTACTTAAATGAGATGTTTATATAGAAGGGAGAAAATCTTATGAGTAACACACCTAAAAATGCATCAGAAAAAACTTTTCAAGAGAACTTTGTGAAAAAATTAGAGAATTACAAATGGAAAGCTCCTGATTTTCTAAATGGTAATATAAAGAAAGTAACTGTAAATACCTTAATAGATAACTGGAGAAGAGAATTAAATCGTATAAATGCAGATCAGCTTGAAGGTGTAGAGCTTACAGATAATGAATTTAAACAGGTAATCTTAAAGGTAAATAAAATAAGTAATAGTTATGAAGCAGCTAAAATTTTATCTATGGAAGACAGCGTTGGTAAAATTGATGGAATTTATCGTGAGGATAATCCTAAAATAACTAGAAAACAGATTACCTTAACTATTTTTAAAAAGGCAGAAGTAAGAGGTGGTGACTCAAGTTATCAGATTGCAAGGGAAGTAGTAACTGACAAGGATAATAGGTTTGACATAGTTTTGCTTATTAATGGTCTTCCTCTTATTAATATAGAACAAAAGCGTACAGATAAATCTTTAGATGAAGCTTATAATCAGTTTATAAGATACTATAAAGATGGTGAATACTGCAATAATTTTATGGCTTTTTCTCAGATGATGGTTATTACTACAGAAATAGAAACACGCTATTTTGCAACTCCTAAATCTATAAAAGACTTTAATAGAGTCTTTACTTTTCACTGGGCAGATAAGAATAATAAACCTATAAATGACTGGAATAAGGTAATTGAACATTTCTTAATGATACCTATGGCACATCAGATGGTTGGAGATTACCTAGTTATTGATGAGGCAAAGGAAGAGGAAAATAGAAAACATATGCTTATGAGACCTTATCAAGTTTATGCCCTTCAAGCTGTAGAGGGGGCTGCCTTTGGATGGAATAATGACAAAGTACCTCATGGTGGATTTGTATGGCATACAACAGGTTCAGGTAAGACAATTACAAGTTTTAAAACAGCTTTATTTTTATCAACACGTGCAGGATTTGATAAGGTTATATTTTTAGTAGATAGGCGTGAGCTAGATGCTAATACAAGTAACAACTTTAAGGCATATGCTGCTTATGAACCAGTTGATGTTGATGACACAAAACATACTTATGAGCTTAAGAAGAAACTTAAGTTAAAGAAAACAGGAATTATAGTTACAACAACCTTTAAGCTTAATTCACTAGTTAAAGAGTTAGAAGAAAAGCATGATAATAGTTTAAAAGATAAAAAGATTGTATTTATTATAGATGAAGCCCACAGAACAACTATGGGAGATATGATGGGGACAATTAAGAATTATTTTAGAAAAAATGGACTATTCTATGGTTTTACTGGAACACCTTTATTTGATGAAAACAAGATTAAGGGCAAGATAAATGAAAAGAGTGAAGTAATTGATACTACAGAAAAACTGTTTGGTCCAAAACTTCATCAGTATACTATAGATGAAGCAATTGCAGATGGAAATGTTTTAGGTTTTCATGTAGATTACATAAATACTGGTGAATTCAAAAATTATGAGGATTTAAAAGATCAGTTAATAGAGGAAGTTAAAAAAGAAAAACCTGAGCTTACAAAGAGAGAGGCAGAAAGAGAAGTACAAAAATGGTCTAATGCAGAAATAGAAAGACAATCTATTAAAAGAGGAATTTTAATATATCAAGATGAAACTCATATTCCAAGAGTTGTTGAAGAAATTTTAGATAATTTTAATGCCCAGTCTCAAGGCAGAGAATTTAATGCAATTTTAACTGTAGCCTATAAGGATAGGGTAATTGCTTATTATAATGAATTTAAGAAACAGCTAAAAGAGAGAAATGAAAGTTTGAATATTGCAATGACCTTTAGTTTTGGTAGTGAAAATAATTCAGATAAAGTTCCTAGAGAAGTAATAGAAGAAATGTTTGAAAGTTATGCTAAGTTTACTGGAATAGAATTTACAGCTGGTGATAAAAAGCATGGTGAAGAGGCATATTTTGAAGATATAGTAGAACGTGCAAAACGTGGTGGAAGTGGAAGAAGTAAAAAGAATATAGATTTAGTAATTGTTGCAGACCAGCTACTTACTGGATATGATTCTAAATTATTAAATACATTATATGTTGATAGATTCTTAGAACTTCAGGGATTAATACAAGCTTATTCTAGAACAAATCGTATTTATGGAAAGAATAAGGAATTTGGAACAGTAGTCAATTTTCAATATCCAGGTATTACTAAGGAAATAGTTGAAACAGCATTAAAATTATATGGTAGTGGAGGAAAGAGCAGCAGGGCAATAGTTGATTCTTATAGTGTAGCTGTAGAAAAGTATAATATTGAAGTTGAGAAAATGATAAAAACCCTTAAAGAACCTTCTTCATGGCAGGATTTAAAAGATGATGAAGAAGGTAAAAAGCAGTTTGTTTTAGCATATAAAAAAGCAGCTGAACAGTTAAATTTAGTTCAACAGTATTATCAATATAAATGGGATAATGTAAGCTTTGGTATTGATGAGCATAGATGGCTTAATTATGTTGGGGCTTATAGAAATTTAACTAGAGGCGAGGGGCTTACTTGTCCTGAAACAGGGTTAATAAAGCCTCTTATTGGAAAAATAAAGCTTCAAGACACTCAGGTAATTAATGCGGCAAATATTTTAGCTTTAATAGGCTCTAAGGCACAGAGTGTAGATGGAATTCAGAAGGTAGATGAAGAAACTCTTCGTATTATATATGAACAAATTCAGGAATTAAGTAATATGGGAGAAGATAATAAGGCACATCTTCTTAAGGAGTTTGTAGAAAAGGAACTAGAGCCAGGAAAGGTATCTTCTAATGTTAATTTTGATGAAGCTTTTGAAAACTGGAAGCAGGAAAAAATAAAAACTGATGCATTTGACTTTTCAGAAAACTGGGGAATAGATAGTGATTGGCTTTATAAGGTTATAAGTAAGTATTTATTATCAGGGGAAGAAGAATCATCTTATAAGGGTGAGCTTAATGATAATGTTGATTTTAATAAAGCTAAAGATAAAAGTGCAGGGAATAGACTTAAACATATGATGAGTTTAAGAAAGAAGATGCCGGAGTTTTTAGAGGAGATTAAGAGAAAATATAATTAAATTGCATTTTGCCACTAAGACAAAACAAAAAAGACTTCTTAAAATATGGGAAAGAAGTCTTTTTTTAATTATTACTTAGGAGAATAATAATGAGTTGTTTATCTCATGGTTTTATTATATGGGCATATTATGTCATTACTGTGACAAAATAATCTAATTAATACATTTAAAATATTATAAGATAAAGCAGGACTTTTAAAACATAACATTTAATGAAGAATACATGTTTGCAAGTCCATGTAATAACCAACTAGGAAGTATTGATCCATGAGATAATCTTTCATCTATATATCCTAAGCTTAAACCTACTAAAGCTGTAAATGAGAATACAATAAACGCTTTTATAAAGCCAAATTGTGATATAAACATAACACCATGTAAGGACCCAAAGATAACTGCTTGAATTATATTGCCTATGGTAAAGCCTAAGAATCTACTAAAGCATTTTCCAAGAAAACCTCTAAAAAATAATTCTTCAGCAAAACCTGTTCTTAGAAAAGAGAAAATTATAGCAGGTATTAGTGCTGTAAAGCCTTTATCTTCAAGTTGTTGTGCTGTAAATTGAGCTGTATCAGAAGTTATATTGTCTATTAATAATGAGCTTACTGAGAAGAATGCTAAGAAGAGGATTATACATATGATAAATGTTTTCTTGGATTTTATTATTGGTTTATACAGACCAAAGCAGGTGAAAAAAGAACTGTGTTTTCTTTTAGTAAAAAAATAATAAAGTATTGGGATGATAGAAAATATGATTATATTTGTTATAGATCGTATTAATTCAGTTACTACCATTTTATTAATTCTCCTTTAAAACATAACTCAGTTCTACATGTTTTTTATGCAAAAATTCAATTACTTTATCTTTATTATGTAAAGAGTAGTTTTGTTTTGATATTATTGCATTTTGGAGATTATAAATAGTAAGACAAAGGGTATCTTTTTTCATAACATCAATCTTACCAATCTCATTCCATTTATAAAAGTATTTTCCCCTAACGATAATACATAAACCATCGTCTGTAATGCCTTCTATAAAAGCTATAAGATATAATAACAGAATTCCAAGTACACCTAAAAAGAAATGTAAATAGGACTTAGCGTAGATAAGAGTAATTCCTGCAACTACAATCATTCCAAGGGCAGTAATAATAATAGTAGTTTTGCTTTTAACTGTCTTTATAAGTAGTTTTTTATAAAGTTTAAAATACTCTATGCATAAGCAAAGAATAAAAATCATTGCTATTTTTTCCATTGGATACCTCCTGCAAAATATAAAGTTTACCTTTTACTATAATATAAAATAATGGAATAAATTTCAATGAATAATTAAAAGGGATAAAATATTATTAATATAGAAAAGATGTAGTAAACACTAAAGAGTTCACTACATCTTGACTTTATTTCTGAGCTAACTTTAAAAATTTCTTATGAATACTTAAATCATCATCAACCTCAGGATGAAAACTTAAAGCAATCTGATTTTCATACTTTACAGCTACAATATTTTCATCTACAACACTTAAAACTTCAACTTCAGGCTTAACACTTTCAACATAAGGAGCTCTTATAAAACTCATAGGAACATCTCCAACTCCCTTAACTTCTGCAAAGGTATGAAAACTTCCAAGCTGTCTTCCATAAGCATTTCTCTTAACATTCATAGGGATAGTGCCAAAGTTTTTACTAGTTTCACCATCTACTTCTTTAGATAAAAGTATCATTCCAGCACAGGTGGCTAAAACTGGCATTCCTTCTTCTATCTGCTTTTTTAATTTATCAAACATATCTAAGGATTTTAAAAGTTTCCCTTGAACAGTACTTTCACCTCCAGGAAGGATAAGTCCATCATAGTGTTTATCAAGGTCAGATTTATTTCTTAATTCTATAGATTCTACCCCAAGCTTTTTTAGGATATTTTCATGTTCAATAAAAGCTCCTTGAAGGGCTAGTACTCCAATTACCATATCTTATTTACCTCTTTCAGCCATAAGTAGGGCAATTTCAGACTCATTAATTCCAACCATAGCTTCTCCTAAATCTTCAGAAAGTTTTGCTATAAGTTTTGCATCTTTAAAGTTTGTTACTGCCTGTACTATAGCTGATGCTCTTTTTCTTGGGTTACCTGACTTAAAGATTCCAGAACCAACAAAGACTCCTTCAGCTCCTAGTTGCATCATAAGGGAAGCATCCTGAGGTGTTGCTATTCCTCCAGCTGCAAAGTTTACTACAGGAAGTTTTCCATTAGTATGTACATAAGATACTAATTCATAAGGAACTTGAAGTTTTTTTGCTTCTTCAAATAGTTCATCTTCTCTAAGGCTTACAATCTTTCTTATTTCACTATTCATTTTTCTCATATGTCTTACAGCTTGAACAACATCTCCAGTTCCAGGTTCTCCCTTAGTTCTTATCATGGAAGCACCTTCATTAATTCTTCTAAGGGCTTCACCTAAATCTTTAGCACCACATACAAAAGGAACTTTAAAGTCACGTTTATTTATATGGTACACATCATCAGCAGGGGATAATACTTCACTTTCATCTATATAGTCAATTTCTATGGCTTCAAGAACTTGTGCTTCTGCAAAGTGTCCAATTCTACATTTAGCCATAACAGGGATTGATACTGCTTCTTGAATTTCTTGTATCATTTTAGGATCGCTCATTCTAGCTACTCCTCCAGCAGCTCTTATATCAGCAGGTATCTTTTCAAGGGCCATAACTGCACATGCTCCAGCTTCTTCAGCTATCTTTGCTTGCTCAGGAGTAGTTACATCCATAATTACACCTCCCTTTAACATCTGTGCTAATTCTTTATTTAACTTATATCTTTCATTTAAATTCATAATTATTCCTCCAAGTTTTACAAAAATATTTAATATTTACATATATCATGGGTCTAATTATAATTAAGAGGTGAATATATTAAAATCATCAAAACAAATAAGTTTAATAAGGTCAGATTGGGGAAATTTAAGAAATGTTAACATATAATTTTGTAAATATAGGGTCAGATTCTCTATATATGTATTTATATAAATGTATAAAAAAGGACATAAAAGAAGGTAGATTAAAGGCTCAGGAGAAATTACCATCAAAGAGAGCACTTTCAAAAAATCTGGGTATAAGTGTTATTACAGTAGAAAATGCTTATAGTCAGTTAATTGCAGAGGGCTATATTTATTCACTGCCTAAAAAGGGGTTTTATGTTTCTGATTTAAAGGATTCAGCTGTAGAAAAGATAGAAGAAAACTTTGATAATTTAAATCTATCTCATGAAGAAAAGAGGTATATAGCAGATTTTACAAGTAATCAGACAGATAGTGAAGCCTTTCCTTTTTCTATATGGGCAAAGACTATGAGGGAAGTAATGAATGATAAACAAACTCAGCTTATGATTAATGCTCCCTGTGGTGGAATTATGGAGCTTAGGAAAGAAATTTCAGAGTATTTAAAAGAGTTTAGAGGTATGAAGGTAAATCCAGAGCAGATTATAATTGGTGCTGGAACTGAATATTTATACACTCTTATTATACAGCTTTTAGATAAGAAAACTGTTTATGGAGTAGAAAACCCAGGATATAAAAAGATAGCTAAGGTTTATGGAAGTATGAATGTGCCTTATGAACATATAGATATTGATAATTTAGGGGTGCCAGTAGAGGCTTTAGAGGAGAAAAATATAGATGTTATGCATATTTCACCATCTCACCACTTTCCAACAGGTATAGTTATGCCTATAAGTAGAAGATATGAACTTTTAGGATGGGCTTCTAAGAAGAAGGGTAGATTCATTATTGAAGATGACTATGATAGTGAGCTGCGTCTTTTAGGAAAACCCATTCCAACTCTTCAAAGCATTGATGTGTCAGGGAAGGTTATATATATGAACACTTTTACTAAAACTTTATGTTCCACAGTAAGAATAAGTTATATGGTACTTCCAGAGGAACTTAGCTATAAGTTTTATAAGAAGTTATCTTTTTATTCTTGTACAGTTTCAAACTTTGAACAGTATACCTTAGCAAAGTTTTTACAAAATGGATGTTTTGAAAAGCATATTAATAGACTGCGTAAGTATTATCAAAATAAAAGGGATAAAATTTTAAAGAGTTTAAATAAAGCGCCAATAAGAGAATTTATAACTATTACTGAAGAGGAAGCAGGGGTGCATTTTCTTATGAATATAAATTCTAAAAAAAGTGAAGATGAAATAGTAAAAGAGGCTGAAGATAAGGGGATTAAACTTGTACCTTTATCAGAATACTATTGTGGAAGTGAAGAGAAGTTTTTAAATACTTATGTTATGAATTATAGCTCTATTAATACTCAGAATATATCTAAGATAGTTTCTGCTTTATATGAAGTGGTTTGCTAAAAATTTAATTAATTTATTTGAAATTTTTCAGGCTTTATAGCTAGAGGATTAAGAGAATATTCGCTTAGAAAGGAATACTTAAAGTTTCTGAAACAATCTTAACAATAAAAAAGAACATATATAGATTCTTTTTATAAACAAAGGAGAAAATTTGAATAATGAAGGAAATATATAGTTATATGGATGAAGATAAAAAGATTGAAGTTTTGAAAAGAGATGGAATGCTACTTAAATATATGGATAATCAAACAGAGGAAATGTGTTTAGTAGCTGTAAAACAAAAATGCAATGCAATTCAGTATGCAAAAGAGCAGACACCTAAAATTTGTATGGCGGCAGTAAAGCAAACAAAGGGATGGGCAATTCAATATGTAAAAGAACAAACACCTAAGATTTGTATAGCTGCTGTAAAACAAGATAGTATGCTTCTTGGATATGTAAGAAACCAGACTCCTGAAATTTGCTTGGTTGCTTCAGGGCAAAAAGAGAGTGTTTTTAAATATATAAAGAACAAATTTCTGAAATTTAGAAGTATTAAAGAATAGTATTTTGTTCCACTAATGGAAAAGTTCAAGGATACATATGGGCAGTAAGAAAGTTATATTCCAATATAAAAAGAAAGTCAGAAAAAACAAATATATAAAAAAGTAGCCATACCATTTTTTAAGCTAGTATGGCTGTTTAATTTTAAGGATATAAATTTTCTATATTACTTGCGGTTACTTAATAAAGTCCCAGAAACTGCAACATTATCAGGTTCATTTTCCTTTATAAGTACAGTAATTGCTTCCTTTGGAGCATTAGTTACCTTATGTGCTATTTCAGTAAATTCCTTTGCTGCAATTTGTTTTTGTTCCTTTGTTAATTTTCCTGCTTCAAATGTAATAACTGGCATAATTTTTCTCCTTTATCCTTTGTAAATTAATTTTTATAATGTGACTTTGCATAAGTGACAGTCCAAATTTTATATTTGGTAACTGGAACTTACTTTTTCCTAATCATATTTCTTTTCTTTAATATCATTAAGTCCTTCTATACTGTTTGAAAGAGTAGATATTTCAGATGCTATTTCAGTAAATTCATTTATAAGAGCTTTCTTTTGCTCCTTTGATAATTTTGATGATTCAAATGAAATATATGGCATATGCATCTCTCCTTTTTATACTATTTATGTATTTTAGTACAGTTTCCTAGTACTTTACCTGTAGATAGGTATTTATAAGTTGGCATTTCAAATAAAACTGGTTTTAAAACTTCATAATCTAATTTGCCATTTTCGCCTATTACTGCTTCTTATGCGTAAGTGTTATCAATTTTTAATATAAAGTTATCAAATGTATCAGTTTCATAGTTATCTACTACTGAACATTCCATAACAAGAGGGGAGTCAGTAATAATTGGAGCACCACCTTCACCTATTTCAAACTTAAACACATTAGACTTATCTTCCTTCTTACCACTAACACATCCTACATAATCTGCCTTTGGAAGAAGAGCTTCATCAACTAAGTTTACAGAAACCTTACCTGTTTCTTTTATAAATTGATTTGTATAATGTGGTTTTGCACAGCTTATTAAAATTTGGCTATGACCAATGATACCAATATGAGCTACTAAAAGCCAGTTTGGTTTACCTTCTGCAATTGTTCCAACTACTGTTACTGGTGTAGGATATAATCCAACTACTGATCCTATATTTTTTTTTATTTTAAAATTCCTCCTAGTAATGTTATCTACTGCTTAAGTAAATCATATACCCTTAAGTTCACTTAAGGACAAGCACTTTTTTGCAATTTATTTTTCCTCTTCATGTTTATTTTGATTAGATTTCCATTCTTCAATCATTTCTTCTGTTACTGGATTACATAAATTATCATAATTTGCAATTTTATAATCTGTAAGATCCATACATTTTTGAAGTTTAGCCATCTTTTTTTCTAAGTCTTTTTTAATTTCAAATAAGATTTCTCTTCTAGCTTCCTTTGAGTCATTTTCAGACTGAGCAAGTTTTATATAATCAATAATAGATTCTAGGGATGCACCTGCTTCTTTAAAATTTAAAACAAATTCAATCCAGTGAATGGCTCTTTCATCATATTCTCTAATTCCTAATTTATTACGTGGAATTGGAGGTATTAAACCAATTCTTTCATAATAACGTAAATTATCAATGGATAGTCCTGTTCTTTCTGATACGTCACTGATTTTCATATATATCACCTTCTTTTATATATTTTATCTTTTGCCTTTATCAATATAATAAATGCTTAAGTTAACTTAAGGTCAATACTTTTTTTATGGTTTTTATTAGTTTTCTTAAAAATAATTAATGTTTTGCATGAAAGATAGGAGATTTTTTTTAGTACATATATATGGGAGGATCTCATGAGTAAAACAAAAGATATTATTTATTCCTTAGAAGGATTAGATGGAACTATAGAATTACATAAAGATATGGTTGTAATAGGAAGAAACAAAAAATCTCCAGTAAGATGGGCATTACATGGAGTGAAGGGTGAAAAATATATACAGCTAAATCATATAGTAGCAGTGCAGGTTAGAAATTCAGTTTTGGGATATGGATATTTAGCCCTTACTTTATCAGGAAAAGTGAAGGCTAAAAACCATCTTATAACTGCACTTACTGATGATGATACAGTATTTTTCTATACAAAGTATTTAAGTGAATATATTAAAATGAAGGATTTAATTAATAAATATATTAAAATTGATAATGATAATAAAAAAGAAAGTTCAAAAATTGAGTATGTGGATATAATAGAAAAGCTAGCTGATTTAAAGAATAAAAATCTTATAACAAAAGAAGAATTTGACTTTAAGAAAAGGGACTTATTGGATAGAATTTAGATTATACAATTAATGTGATAGAATATAAACTGAAAGATAGAAAAGGAGAAATAATTATGAAAGTAGATTTGCAAGATGTAATAGAAGCAATAGAATTTGAAAATGAGTATTTAAGTCATTATTATAATAAGAATACAGGAGTTATTATATATAAGGAAGATAAGGATAGAGAGCCTTTAAATAATTTAGATTTAAATACAACAGAAAACTTTGAAGATTGGCAAAAAGAATTATTAATGGAACTTAAGGATTTAGAAGAACATCCTGAAAACTACATAGCACTTCCAGGCCACGCAGAACTTCATGAAGGAAGAATGATGAAAAAGTTTATAGATAAATATTCTATTAAAACTGATGCTGATGAAAATAATATAGAGGCTTTAAAGAAAGCTATTGAAGCTAAGGCGCTTTTAAGTGAGTGGTATGATTTTAGAGAGGACTTAGAAAGAGAAATAGCAATTAATTGGTGTGAAAGAAATAATATAGAGTATTAATTTTAAAGGATATGACAGATTTTATTTTCTGTTATGTCCTTTATTACTTTTTTAAAAGCATATTTTATTATTTTTAATAAATTGTAAGACTATTATGATATGATAAAAAATAATTATTTTAAGTAGGATTAAAGGGGGAGAAGTCTTTGCTTTTATTGGACCTAATGGCGCAGGGAAGTCCACAACAATAAGAAACTTAATGGGATTTTTAAAGCCAGATGAAGGAGAAGCTAGCAATTGTAGCTGCTTTTATGGGAGAGCCAGATATAATATTTTTAGATGAACCAAGTACAGGTTTAGACCCATTAATGCAGGATAAACTTATAAAGCTTTTTAATTTATTTCAGAGGGATACGATAATGAATGATATGAGTAATTTTATTTTGGTTAGTTTAGTATTGATTATAGCATCTATTATTATATTATTTGGAACTGTAACTATATTTAAGAAAAGAAATTTAAATCTATAATTATTAAAGGATTCCGTCTGGAATCCTCTTTTTTGTACTAATTATTTACGGTCGCTTAATAAAGTGCCTCCAACAGAAATGTTATCAAGTTCATTTTCCTTTATAACTATAGTAATTGCTTGTTTTGGAATGTTTGTTACTTTAGATGCTGTTTCAGTAAATTCCTTTGCAAGATTTTGTTTTTGTTCCTTTATTAATTTTGGTCCTTCAAATGTAATAACTGGCATGTCCATTTCTCCTTTGTATTTATAATTAATTTGTCTAATTAGTTAGTATATAAAACATTAGAATTTTGCTAATACTTTATGTACAAACTATAAATATATAATACACTTTGGAGTTAACTCTAAGTCAAGGCCTTTGGGCTTAAATTAAAAAAGATTAAATTTTCTGCAAAAATAATTGTTTATTATATAAAGAGATTTTATGTTATGATTATTAGTGATATTAAATATAATATAGTATTTACAAATGAGAAAGGAAGTAAACATGAAGAAAAAAGTAGCATTTATTTGTGTACATAATTCATGTAGGTCACAAATGGCAGAAGCATTAGGAAAGATTTATGGATCTGATTCTTTTGAAAGTTATTCTGCAGGAACAGAAACTAAACCAGAAATAAATCAAGATGCGGTTAGAATAATAAAGGATTTATATGGGGTAGATATGAATGAAACTCAAAAATCTAAGTTATTGACTGATATACCAAAGATTGATATAGCAATAAAGATGGGATGTAATGTGGTATGCCCAAATTTACCAGCAGAGCATATAGAAGACTGGGGGGTTACGATCCTACTGGTAAAGATGATGAGGAGTTTATAAAAACAGCTAAGATAATTGAAGAAAAAATTAAGGACTTAGCAAAAAGAATTAAAGATAATGAACTTTAGTTAATTAAAAAGCAAATGAATCGTTTCGATACAGATTGGAAATAATATGAATATCTTTGATGACATTCAGGATGAAGTAGTGAGTTTTAAAAAGCATTAATATTATTACAGATGTGAGGTATAAGATGAGCGATTATGTATTAAGTTGTTGTTCAACAGCAGATTTATCAAAGGAATATTTTAGAAAGATTAATGTTAAGTATATATGTTTTCATTATTCAATGGATGATGTAGATTATTTAGATGACTTAGGTGAGTCTATTTCCTTTGAAGAATTTTATAAGAAAATGGCAGAAGGTTCAGATACAAAAACTTCTCAAGTAAATGCAGATGAATTTGAAGAGTATTTTGAATCATTTCTTAAGGAAGGAAAGGATATTCTTCATGTAACTCTTTCATCAGGGTTATCTGGTGTTGTTAATTCTGCATATATTGCAAAGAGAAATTTAGAAGAAAAGTATCCAGATAGAAAAATCCATATTGTAGACTCTTTAGGTGCCTCATCAGGATATGGACTTATTATGGATACTCTTGCAACAATGAGAGATGAAGGAAAAACAATTGATGAAGTATACAATTGGATTGAAGAAAATAAATTAAAAATGCATCATTGGTTCTTTTCAATGGATCTTTCTTTCTATATAAAAGGTGGAAGAATTTCGAAAACAGCTGGTACAATTGGAAAGGTACTAAGTATTTGTCCTCTTCTTAACATGGATAATATGGGAAGACTTACTCCAAGAAGTAAGGTAAGAACAAAGAAAAAGGTATTTAAAGAAATTGTAAAACGAATGGAAGAACACGCGGAAGGTGGCCTTGATTATTCTGGCAAAGTATATATTTCTCAATCAGCTTGCATGGAAGATGCAAAGGAAGTTGCTAGATTAGTTGAAGAAAGATTCCCTAAGCTAAATGGTAAAGTGGAAATTAATAATATAGGAACAACTATTGGAAGTCATACTGGCCCAGGAACTGTGGCATTATTCTTCTGGGGAGATGAAAGAGTAAGCTAACCCCAAATAATTATAAAAATAATATTATTATTAATAAGAAGTATTGAACTTATATACATTTTAGTTCAATACTTCTTTTGTGCGCCCAGCATGGGCGTGCACTCAATGTCGTCAACTTAAGAATAAAATAAAAAATATAAAAAAAAGCTTGACAATAGAGAAATAAATTTATAGCGAGGTTTAATATTATGAAAAATACAACATTATTATCTGCAATTTTGAAAGATACAAACAATTTAATTACTTCGAGTGAATTTAAAGAAGCTTACAGTTTAGGTAATTCATTTTCAAGAAATAGAAAATTATCATTTTCTAATGCTGTCTTTTTTATTTGCTCCGCATTACGTAAATCTATATCTTCTGAAATTAATAATTTTATTGAAGATCATAAATA
>NZ_FPBY01000123.1 GCF_900116755.1 Clostridium sp. DSM 8431 | reverse complement strand
GCTGCCATATCCTAGTTCTTCTAATTCCCTTGATATATTTTCTAAATAATCTATACTTGCATTCATCTTATCGTTGAAACAATACTTTCTTCCTTCACTTAAAACTTCCTTTCCCCCAAAAAGCCATGGAAGTTTTATAAATAAATTTTTATATTTTTCTTCTAGATTTAAAGATTCTAAATATTCTTCTAATTCTTGAAGACTTTTTCTATCTATAAGCTCTGAAAGTTTTCTTCTTTCATCATAATCTAAATCAAGTTCTTCTACTGATGAATTGAAAAAGCTTATATTACCAATTTCAAGTTTGTACTTATATTTTTCAAAAAGCTTTAATACATCTAAGGCTGTAACTAATATTTCTAGGTCTGAGTTTTCAGCCTTTTCCCCAATAAGTTCTACTCCGCAATCAGTATATTCGTTCTTTTTTCCCCCAAGACTTTCATGAACTCTAAATACATTTGCACAGTATCTAAATCTTAATGTATCTTTTATATCCTTAAACTTAGATGCAACAACTCTTGCTATAGGAATTGTCATATCTGGTCTAAGAGCCATTATCTTTCCTTTATTATCAAAAAATTTATATAACTCTTCTTCTCTTAGTGCTTCAAATCCTGAATTTATAGTATCGTAAAACTCTATTGTTGGAGTAATAATTTCTTCGTATCCCCAGCCATCTAGAATATTTTCAATATCCTTTTGAAGATTTCTTTTTATAGCACATTCTTCAAGAACAATATCTCTAGTTCCCTCAGGTGTAATATATTTCTTTCTCATAAGCCCCTCCTTGCTTTAATAATTTAACACACTAAATTATTAAACTTTATATCATTTTAATATACCATTTTTTTCATGTCAATACTTTTTTTGAACCTTTATGGATAATTACTCACAAAAACTTATAATTATACACTCATCATGTATAATTATACCACCTTTTTGTGCATATATGCTCAAAAAATAATATATTTTAAAATTATGTAATATAATATATAAAATACAAATTATTCAAAACATATATTTTAACTACAATTATTTATATTATGCATTAAAAAAGCTGAAGTTTATATACTTATAAACTTCAGCTCCATAATCTATTCCATTGCAATAAATTCTACTTTTTCAACCTTATCTAGCTTAGATAATTCTTCTATTAATGTACTTATATCACCCTTCAAGTTACTCATATCTATTGTTAAACTAACATATGCATAACCATTTAAAGGAATTCCCTGATTAATAGTTAAAATACTTCCCCCAACACTTGATATATGATTTAAAATACTTGATAAAACTCCAGTTCCATCAATAATCATTATATTAAAAGTAGCTTTATGTCCCTTTGGACTTTCTGAAAACTCAAATACAAAATCTCTATATTTATAGAAAACACTTCGACTGACTCCTGCAATCTTAGTAGCCTCAGTTACTTCTTTTACCTTTCCTTCTTTTAACAACTTCTTCGCTTTTACAACTTTTTCATATACATCAGGTAAAACCTTTTTATCTATTATATAAAAATTATTTTGCATTACTCTTCACCTTCTAGAACTATTGCCCCTAACTTATCGACAAAAAGTTCATGAATGCTCCAGTTGAATCGTTTTGCCTCTAAAAATTTATTTAATTCATAACATATTTCTTTATTATCATCTTTTGCAACTGCCATTATTGTAGGTCCTGCTCCACTTAAATAAGATCCTAATGCCCCAACTTCATAAGCCTTATTTTTTACTTCATCAAAACCTTTAATTAACTTACTTCTATATTTTTCATGGAAACACTCTTTACATGCAAACTTAAGTAAATCAAAATTTCCATGAGCCATAGCAGCTACTAATAAGGATGCTCTTCCAACGTTATATACTCCATCCTTTAAAGATATTTCTTTCGGTAATACCTCTCTTGCATCACTTGTGGATAATCTAAAGTCTGGTATTATCGGCATAAACTTTAATCCATCATGAACCTTTATCTTTTCATAGTATACCTTATTATTCTCTAATATAGCAACAACCATTTCTCCTAGTAATGCTGGTGCAACATTGTCAGGATGGCCCTCTATTTCTACTGCCATTTCAAGTAATTCATCTTTTGAAAATTTATCTCCAATTATTTTATTAGCTCCAACAAGTCCCCCAACAATACAGCTAGAGCTACTTCCAAGACCTCTTGAAACTGGAATATCTTGAGTTAATGCTGATATTTCCAATCCCTTTGGCTTATATCCTGCTTTATTAAAACATTTCATCATAGATTGGTAAACTATATTATCTTCATTACAAAATTCTTCTGGAAAGCCTTTAAACTTTATTCCTTCATCTATTTCTTTAAAAGCAAATACGTTATATAAATTAAGAGCTATTCCCAAGGAATCAAATCCTGGCCCCATATTTGCTGAAGTTGCTGGTACTCTTACCTTAATCATTTTTTATCTCCTACTTTAAATAAGATAAAAGTGCCTCTTCCATTTCATCTTTATCCCACACTTCATCATGTAAGACAGGCTTTTTATCTAATCCTTTTAAGTTTACTGGTACTTGAACCTTTGTAACTTCACATAGTTTATCTATAACTTCAAAATCATTTATTTTATCCACATCTATATCTAGTGCAGAGCAGATACTTCTTGGAAATTTATATGGACTGGCAGTTGATGCAATAAGCACCTTTCTATTATCCTTGCTATCTTTAACATACTTCTCATATACTGTTTCAGCAACTGCAGTATGTGTATCCATTAGGTAGTTTTTATTTTGATATACATTCTTTATTGTTTCTGCAACCTCTTCTTCTGTAGCGAAGTTACCATAGAATTCATTTACAAATTCTTTTACCTTATCAGAAACTTCATAAACTCCATCAGTAGTTAACGCATTCATAAGTTTCTTAACTTCTTCTTCATTTATATCTGAAAAGAACTCCTTTATTATTTTAAACGCAAGTTCTTCATAAGATAATGATTTTTCTTTTTTTAATGAATCATAAAGATTAGGAAAAGATTCTGGAACATATAGTCCTCCATCCTTTGCTATTCCTCTAATTATTGCCTCTGCAGATTTAATACCTGCTTCTAGTCCCCTTGTACTTTGAAATTTCATGTCTTTTTCTCACCCCAAGTATTTATTTTTATGAAATTTTCCTTTTTTAAATCTTTTAACTAATAATACCATGTTTCCCCTATAAAAACAAGTGTTTTTTTAAGAAAAACATGGTATATTTTGAACTATAAATTCATCAAAACAATAGCAGCCTTTATAGAAACATTATGTTCTTTAACAAACTGTTTTGCATCTTTTATCTTTAATTTAAATACTTCAATATCTTCATCATCCTCAGTGTTTTCTGTAGATATTTCTCCTTCAACTACCATCTTTACTATAGCAGTTGTTTCATCTGTAAGACCAACAGAAGTATAACTTGGTTTTAAGTATAATTCATAGCTTTTAGCCTTTAATCCTGTCTCTTCAAAAAGCTCTCTTTTAGCAGCCTCTTCAATACTTTCTCCTGGATCTATAATTCCTGCTGGAAGTTCATATAAATAATCTGAAATAGCAGGTCTAAATTGTTTTAACATTACTACTTCATCATTTTCTGTAACAGGTATTATCATAACTCCATCACATACTGTATGATCTTTTGTTACGCAAGATAGTTTATCTCTTTTTCTTCTACTTGCTACATAATAATCCTTAGGATTTCCCTTTTTATTTATTAGTTTTAGTTTATACATATTTAAAAACTTACTATCTGTTAATTGAATTATGTCTATTAATTTCATTTTATCTACTCCTTATAAACACATTTTTTTAAATTTGCATTTTCTACATTTATTAATATTGTCACACTTAACAAAGGACTCTTTATCTTTTGGCTTATTTAAAGTTTTATCAATAAGCATAGCATTTATCACATTCATATCTAAATCTATTTTTTCTTTCATTACAGCAATATCTTCTTCTTTAAATTTATACTCTACATATTTATTTAATAGAAGATATTCTACTCTACAATTTATATTTTCTATTGAAATTTTATATTTATCCATTACATACAAAACATAAACCATAAGCTGCTCTGCATCATAATCACTTTCTTTTCCCGTTTTCCAATCAACTATAAAATAATTATCATCTTCATCTATATATAGTAAATCTAGAATAGTAAAAATCTTAACCCCATTAATCATTACATAGCTAAACTTCTCTTCATCTGCTTCTAATAATGTACATTTTTTAGTTTTTATCTCTTCATAAGTTTTTGATTTTATAAAACCTTCAGCACAGTATTCTAACTTATTTTTTATACCTCCTATTACTTTGTCACTTAGTTTTTCCCCATAATAATATTCCTGAAGCATTTCTCCTCTAGGATATTCATCCCACTCACCACTTTTTTCTTTTTCAATACTAGATTTAACACCTTCATTAAGCTGTTTTCTAATATATGCTTCTATTTTTTTAGGATTAGCATCCCACCCATTTTTTATAATATCCTTTATAAGATGATGAAGTTTATCTCCAAACATAAGATTTATATTAGTAAGTTTTTTTAGTCTCCATGACATTTTAGCTTCATCTGAAGATTCATAAAACCATCCATTATGAGATCCATAATAAGTATAGTAATATTCCCTAAGACAATTTTCTATTACTTTCATCTTCGATATACTCCAAGATTTCTCTGGATATTTTCTGCGCTCAATGTTTGTCATTATGCCTTCCCCCTAAGTATTTCTCAATTTTATTATACTCTATTTCTTATAATTTATATATTTTGAGATATTTTTATGGATTATTAGCTATAATTATAATAGACTTAAAATTTAAAACCTGAAAGGAAATACATATGAATATAAAAAATAAAATATTTAATAATTCTAATAAAATGCTCTTAGGTGTATGTTTTGCACTTTCTAAACACTTTGACTGCTCAGTAAATACATTTAGAATAATATTTATTGTAGCTACTATCATTGATTATAGATTTGCAATTATAAATTACCTTGCTCTATTTCTTTTGATGGATAATGATAATATTTAATAATGTTGATATTTATTGTAAACATGTTAAAATTATTAAGTCGGTATTTTTAAAAACTGAACAAATATTAATCTCGCTTCAGATTTGCCGAATTATATCCACTTTGGAATAAGAACGGAGGACTTTAAAAATGGAAAAAGTTAATAAAAAGACAAACGTAAGAAAGCTTACCGTAGTTGGAATGCTTTCAGGAATCTGTATATTTATGGGGCTGAGCGGAATTGGTTTTATTCCTCTTCCTTTTATGAAAGCAACAATAATGCATATTCCAGTAATTATAGGAGCAATACTTGAAGGACCTGTGATTGGTGCAGCTGTAGGACTTGTATTTGGATTATTTTCAATATATCAAAATATAACTGCTCCAACTTTATTATCACCAATATTTATGAAGCCTATAGTTGCAATTATACCAAGGGTTTTAATAGGAATAGTTTCTTACTACGTATATAAAGCTATTGTAAATAAATTCAACAAACCAGGACTAGCTTCTGCTTTTGCTGCCTTCTTTGGTACATTAACAAATACTGCAGGAGTACTTGGATTAACATATCTTCTTTTTGCTAATCAATACGCTGCATTAAAAGATATTGAAAGTTCAGCTGTTGCTGGAATATTAGGTACTATTGCATTAACTAATGGTATTCCAGAAGCTTTAATTTCAATTGTAATAGTTGTACCTGTTGTAACTGGTTTATTAAAAGTTTATAGAAGAAAAAAATAGATGCACATTTTTCCTTTATTACCTGTTAAATCATAGTTTATATATTTAGTTATTACACAAAATACTAGTGTAAAGTCAATCAAGACTTTACGAAAAATATAAACCAAGTTTAGAGGAGGAATATATTATGTCACAAAATAGCGCATTAGTACCAGAAGCAAAGAACGGATTAGCAAAATTCAAAAATGAAGTAGCAAACGAAATGGGCGTTCCATTTACTGATTACAACGGAAATCTTTCTTCAAAACAATGTGGTAGTGTTGGCGGAGAAATGGTAAAAAGAATGGTTCAACAATACGAAAACGGCATAAAATAATAACCAAAACTAAATAAGGCAGTAAAAAAGGTATCTTACGAAATAACACTAGGTTATCTCATAAGATACCTTATACATTTTTATTAAGCCCAGTCAACTTCACATTCATTTAACAAATTAAATAAACCATATTCATAAACATTAAGGTTTATATTTTCTCTTAAAAGCTTTGATATAACTTCATCTTTTTCATCTTGAAACATAGCTGATTCTCTTATTTTCGAAATAAAATCATCTAAATTAAAAATTTGACACTCTCCATTTTCAACTCCCTCAATGATTCCTACATCATTTTGCTGGCTGTACATATCGAATTCATATTCTCCACCACTATGTACATTTTCTAAAATGGTTCTAAGATCATATTCATATACTGTTCCTCTAGCTGAATCAATATCTTTGAAGCCTCTAAGCTCTCCTGAAGGCATTAATAATACATAATCATTTACTGCTGTTACATATTCCATAATAAAAACCTCCTAAAATGCAGATGGTAGCTCTACTTTTTTCGAACTACCATCTTTCTTTTTACACTATTATTTTCTGCATTTTAAGATTTTTAATACAAGCTATATTTACCTTGTAGAAAGTGTTAATTCATCTTCAGTAGCGTCAACTACTACAGTTGAGCCATAATGAACTTCACCTTTTATAATTTTTCTAGCTAAGCTATTTTCAAGTGTATTTTGGATATATCTCTTAAGTGGTCTTGCACCATAAACTGGATCATACCCTTCTCTAGCTAGAATGCTCTTTGCTTTATCTGTAATTTCTAATGTTATATTTCTATCTTTTAATCTTTCTCTAACTTCATCTAAGAATATTTCAATAATCTTCTTAATTCCATCTTCAGATAATGGTTTAAACATTATAGTATCATCAACTCTGTTTAAGAATTCAGGTTTAAACTTACTTCTTAGAGCTTGCATTACTAATTCTCTGTTTTCATCACTTACTTCTTCACCTTCATTATCTAATAGATATTGAGATCCAATATTAGAAGTCATTATAATTATTGTATTCTTAAAGTCAACAGTCTTTCCTTTATTATCAGTTAATCTACCATCATCTAGTATTTGTAAGAACATATTAAATACATCTGGATGTGCTTTTTCTATTTCATCAAAAAGTAATACTGAATAAGGTCTTCTTCTAACTGCTTCAGTTAATTGTCCACCTTGTTCATATCCAACATATCCTGGAGGCGCTCCAACAAGTCTAGACACTGCATGTTTCTCCATGTATTCAGACATATCTATTCTTATCATAGCATCTTCTGTATCAAATAAAGTTCTTGCTAAAGTTTTTGCAAGTTCTGTTTTACCAACACCAGTTGGTCCAAGGAATAGGAATGAACCTATTGGTTTGTTTTCATCCTTTAATCCTGCTCTTGCTCTTAAAATTGCACTTGATACTGCTTCTACTGCTCTATCTTGACCTATAACTCTTCTTTGAAGTTCTTCATCAAGTCTTAATAATTTTTCTCTTTCTCCTTCAAGAAGATTATTTACAGGAATTCCTGTCCACTTAGATAGTACTTCTGAAATTTCTTCTTCAGTTACTTCTTCTTTTAATAAAGCACCATCATAATTTTCTTTTACTTCTGCTTCTTTCTTAGCTATAGCTTCTTCAAGTCTTGGAATAGTTGAATATTGAAGTTCAGCTACCTTATTGTAATCATATTGTCTTTGATACTTTTCAACTTCTCCTCTTGCATCATCAAGCTGAGTCTTCAAGTCTCTTAAAGCCATAATATGTTCTTTTTCTTTTTCATACTTAGCAGTCATTTCATCATCTTTTTCTTTAATATCTGCTAATTCTTTATTTAAGGCTGCTAAACGTTTTTTAGAACCTTCATCATTTTCTTTTTCCAAAGCTTCTTTTTCAGTTTCTAACTGGAATTTCTTTCTTCTTAAAACATCAAGTTCTGTTGGAAGTGAATCTATTTCTGATCTAACCATAGAACCTGCTTCATCAATTAAATCTATAGCCTTATCTGGTAAATATCTATCTTGAACATATCTATCTGAAAGTTTTGCTGCTGCAACTATTGCACTGTCATGAATTCTTATTCCGTGGTGGATTTCAAATTTTTCTTTTAATCCTCTTAATATTGAAATTGTATCTTCTACTGTAGGTTCATTTACAATTACAGGTTGGAATCTTCTTTCTAGTGCCTTATCCTTTTCAATGTATTGTCTGTATTCATCAAAAGTAGTTGCACCTATACAGTGAAGTTCTCCTCTTGCTAATAAAGGTTTTATAAGATTTCCTGCATCCATTGCTCCATCAGTCTTACCTGCTCCAACAATAGTATGTATTTCATCTATAAATAATATAATCTTTCCTTCACTACTTTGAACTTCTTTTAAAACTGCTTTTAATCTTTCTTCAAATTCTCCTCTATACTTAGCACCTGCAATTAATGATCCCATATCTAAAGAGAAAATTATTCTGTCTTTTAATCCTTCTGGAACATCTCCACGAACTATTCTTTCTGCAAGACCTTCTACGATTGCTGTCTTACCAACACCAGGTTCACCAATAAGTACTGGGTTATTCTTAGTTCTTCTTGAAAGAATTCTTATTGCTCTTCTTATTTCTTCATCTCTACCTATTACAGGATCAAGTTTATGTTTTTTAGCTAGTTCAACAAGATTAGTACCATACTTAGCTAATGCATCATAAGTTCCTTCTGGATCTTGTGTATCAACTTTTTGATTTCCTCTAACTTGTTCTAGAACTTGCATAAAATCTTTTTTATTTATATTAAATGATTTAAGGATTTCACCTACTGGTCCATTACTATCTACATCCATAAGTGCTAGCATTAAATGTTCAACACTTACAAAAGAATCCTTAAATTGTTTTGAAATTTCTTCTGCTTTTACAAGAACAGATTCAACTTGTCTTGTAATATAAACACCAGAACTATTTGCTCCTTCTCCCAAAACTTTAGGCATAGAACTTAGCTTGGAATTAATCTTGGCTGTTACTTCTTTTGTACTGATGCCCATCTTATTTAATATGTTAGGAATTAATCCGTCTTCCTGTTCCATTAAAGCAGCAAATACGTGTATAGTTTCTATTTGTTGATGATCATTTCTTACTGCTATAACGTTAGCATCGCTTAATGCCTTCTGTACTCTTAATGTCATTTTATCAATATCCATAATATCTAAACCTCCTTTAGGATTTCACGTTTTATTTTTTCTTTACGTATATAATAATACAAAGGTCAAAGAAAGTCAAAGTGTATTTGAATATTTTTTTAACTTTTTTCAAAAAACTATTTATTGATATAATTTCATTAGTATAATTTACAAAAGGAGAATCTTATGAGAAAAGAATTAATAAACTATCCATCAAGCCTTCCTTTAGAAATTACTTATACTTCAGTGAAGGAATATCCAATACACTGGCATAACTCTATTGAAATAATTTATGTTTTACAGGGAAGTATAAAAATATCCATAGATACAGACACCTTCGAACTATATGAAAATGAACTTGAAATAATCAATGTTGATGAGAGTCATAGCATTTCTTCTGATAATGACAATAGACTTCTAATATTCCATATAGACCCTAAGTTCTTATCTAAATACTATAAAGATATAAAAAATATCTACTTTTATACTAATACTTCTGATGAAGGAGCTCAAGATGGTATCGAATACGATACTTTTAGAAAACTCCTAAGTGAGCTACTTTTTGAGTATGTAAAAAAATTAGAAAACCATGATGAAGAAATAGAAAAAATATTAATTGACCTTCTATATCATCTTATAAATAATTTTCATTATTTAATTTATGAGCAATCAGAATTAAAGGATAATAAAGAGCAACTTGATAGATATCATAGAATTTCAAAATATATTTATAATAACTATAGTAATAATATTACTCTTCAAGAAATAGCAAAGAAGGAATTCTTAAGTCCTCACTATTTATCCCATGAAATTAAAAATGCCACAGGAGCAAGTTTTACTTCACTTTTAAACCTAACAAGAGTAGAAGAATCAGTTAAACTTTTAATTAATAGTGATTTAAGCATTTCTGAAATATGTAATGAAGTAGGTTTTTCCCACACAAGATATTTAAATAAACATTTTAAATATTATTATGGATGTACTCCCCTACAATTTAGAAGAAAGAATAAAGTTACAGAAAA
>NZ_FPBY01000126.1 GCF_900116755.1 Clostridium sp. DSM 8431 | reverse complement strand
CGGTTGGCACTATCAGCCCCCGTTACGGACTTTCACCGATTAGTGCACGCCCATGCTGGGCGCACAAAGAAAGATGATTCCTAACTAGTTTAAGGAATCATCTTATACAAACAATCTATAATTTTCTATTTTCCAATCACTACTGGCTCATCTTGTGCCCCTATAAAACATTCAAATTCCTCTACTTTAGCCCCTTTATCTGTAATAACATTACTTAATCTTACGTTTTTATTTATATCAGAGTTTTGCAATATTATAGAATCTTCAATTTTGCATCCTTTTTTTATATGAACTCGTCTTCCTATTATTGAATTCTTTACTTCCCCTTCAATATAACAACCATTAGCAATAATTGAATTCTTCACTTCACTATCGTCTGTATAAATAGTTGGGCCTTCATCTTTTGTTTTTGTTAGTATAGGCCTATCTTTATCAAATAATTCATTCCTAATTTTCTTATTAAGTAATTCCATATTAATTTTATAATATGAATTTAATGAATTAACACAAGCTACATACCCCTCAAATTCATAGCATCTAATATTAAGTTTATCTACATTTTTACTTATATATTCCTTAACCTTTTTATATAATCCATTTCTTATACTCTTTAATACTATATCTATAAATAAGTCAGTAGACATTATATACATTTCCATGCTTATATTTTTGTTTGACGCACTTCCTGTATTTTTTTCTACTGAAACTAATTTTCTATTTTCATTAATATTTAATACATCACAATTCACAAAAAATTCTTTTGCCTTATTTGTTTTCTTATAAACTAATGTTATATCATTTCCTAATCTCTCGTGTTCTTTAATTACCTTAGTATAATCAATATTACATATCATATATGATGGTGCTAAAAGCACGTACTTCTTATTACTATTCTTTAAAAACTCTAAATTATCTGCAAAAGCATGAATATCATCATAAGCTGGATCTTCATTACTAAAATTAAAAAGCCTAAGACCATTTCTTCTATGAAGATCCCATGGACGTCCATTCTTCAAATGATCAACTAAAGCTCTTGAATTCTTCTTAACAAATATATTTATATTTTCTATTCCTGAATTAGTCATATTAGAAAGTACAAAATCAATCACTCTGTACCTTGCTAATATAGGAGTAGCTGCTAAATTTCTTTTCTTAACAAGTTCCCCCATATTTCTTTCATCTTCATCTAAATTAATTATTCCTAAAAAGTTATTCACTCCTATCTCCCCCCTCAATACAAGTACATTTTAAACTGTTGTGCATGCTTCAACTAAAGTTCCAGACTTAATATCTTCCTTAGCTGCTACAACTGCAATTTCTTCACCATTTCCAACTATAGCTCCTCTTCTTATATTTGCACCTGCTCCAACTATAGCTTTATTAATAGTTACATTATCCCCAATCTTAACATTTGGCATAATAACTGAATCTGTAACAACTGAATTCTTACCAATAGAAACTCCTTGGAATATAACTGAGTTATTAACGTCTCCCTCTATATAACAACCTTCAACCACCAATGACTTCTTTACTTTAGCCTCTTCTCCTATATATTGTGCTGGACTACTATGATTTACTGAGTAAATACGCCATTCTTCATCATATAGATTTAATTTATTATCCTTTGAAAGCAAGTCCATATTAGCTTCCCATAGACTGCTGATTGTACCAACATCCTTCCAATATCCTTCAAAAGGATAAGCAAACATATTTAAATTTTCATCTATCATCTTAGGAATTATATTTTTACCAAAGTCATTACTAGAATCTTTATCATTCTCATCATCCTTCAAGTATTTTTTTAGAGTTTTCCAGTTAAATATATATATACCCATAGAAGCTAAATTACTTTTTGGGTGTTTTGGCTTTTCTTCAAATTCATATATAGACATATCATCATTAGTATTCATTATTCCAAATCTATCTGCCTCTTCCTTTGGAACTTCAATAACAGCTATTGTAGCATCAGCATTATTTTTCTTATGGAAACTTAACATTTTAGAATAATCCATCTTATATATGTGATCTCCTGAAAGTATTAATACATACTCTGGATCATATCTATCAACAAATTCTATGTTTTGATATATAGCATTTGCAGTTCCTTTATACCAATTACCACCCTTTTCTTTCTGATATGGTGGCAGTACACTTACTCCTCCATCTCGCCTATCAAGATCCCATGGATTACCTATACCTATATGTGCATTTAATTCTAGAGGCTTATATTGAGTTAATACACCTACAGTATAAATTCCAGAATTAGAACAATTACTTAATGGAAAATCTATAATTCTATACTTTCCTCCAAACGGAACAGCAGGTTTAGCTACACTCTTTGTTAATACTCCTAATCTAGAGCCTTGTCCCCCAGCTAGGATCATCGCTACTATCTCTTTTTTACTCATAAGTATTATCTCCTTTCTTATTTCTTAAGTTCTTACTATTAATACCTATGAGTCTTAAAGATGATATATACATATTTTTTATTATATTTAAAAATTTTTTTACATTTTATATGTTAGTAGACATAAAAAAACTGCTACACCATTTCAGCATAGCAGCAATTTATATTACTCTTTGATTACAATTCTATAGCTCATCTTTTCTACTAAGAATAAATCATTAGATTCATTCGAATTATCATTAGTATCAGTTAAGCCTTTATTTGATACTTCTTTTATTCTTATATTCTTATCTTCATCTAAGTTATTTAATAAGATAATTATAACTTTATTTTTATACTCCCTCTTTATCACAACTACTTCATTGTTATCCTCAATTTCAAAACTTCCCTTTTTCAATACTTCATTATCATTTCTAAATCTAATAATCCTCTTATACATATTTAAAATTTCTTTATTTTCTTTTCCCCATGGATATGCCTTTCTATTATAAGGATCTTTTCCACCTGAAAGTCCTACTTCATCTCCATAATATACAAGGGGAACTCCAGGGAAAAACATTTGAATGGCTACAGCAAATTCTAATAACTTTTCATCTTCATTTAATACTGTAAAAATTCTTTCAGTGTCATGATTTCCAAGTAAGTTCATATTACTATAAAAATTATCAAGTGGATAATTTTCATAGATACTTTTAACTCTATTTACAAACTGATCTGACCCTATTTCTCCTTTAGTAAATCTTATTATATTATCTCTCAAAGGATAATTAGTAACAGAATCTAGTTCTTTACCATATAGATATCTTCTCTGCTCAGAATAGCTGACTTTATTTGATGCATCTTCCCAGACCTCGCCTATTAATACGCTATCCTTATTAACTTCTTTCATTCTCTTTTTCAATAACTCTATAAAATCATCAGGCAATTCATCAGCCACATCTAATCTCCATCCACTTGCTCCCATCTTAAGCCATCTTGCGACTATTGAATCTTCTCCTGTTACTATATAATTTAAATATCCTGGGTTTAATTCATCAACATTAGGCTGATTTTTAAATCCCCACCAACATTCATATCCATCAGGGAAATCAAAAAATCTATACCAATTATAGTATTTTGATTCCTTTGATTGATATGCTCCAACGCTATCATAATTGCCAAACTTATTAAAATACTTACTATTCTCACCTGTATGACTAAATACTCCATCTAAAATAACTCTTATCCCATTTTTTTTAGCCTTAATACATAATTCCTTAAAGTCCTCTTCAGACCCTAACATCCTATCTATCTTTTCATAATCACCAACATCATATTTATGACAGCTTACTGATTCAAAAATTGGGTTAAAATATATTATAGTTATCCCTAGCTCACTAAGGTAAGGAATCTTTTCTATAACACCTCTTAAGTTTCCTCCATAAAAATCCCATCTAGCAATTTCACCATGTGCTCCTCTTATGTACATTGGATTATCATACCAATTAGAATATATAAAACTATTCTTTTTTCTATTGTATATTACTCCATCTCTGTTACCATTAAAAAATCTATCTGGAAAAATTTGATATATAATCCCCTCCTTATACCACTCTGGTATATACGATTCTTCATAAACAGTTATTTGATAAGGAACAGGGTCGTTATAATAAATCTTTCCCTCTCCTCCTAAAGCCTCGTTATTATTTCCATAATAGAAATATCTTTCTCCCTTTTTCAAAGAAAAATAATACTTATTTAATCCCCATATATTTGACGTATCAATTTTTACAGAAAATAAAGTTCTATTTCCAGAATCGCCTTCCCAATTCATTTTTAAATACTTCTTTTTTCCAGAAAAATTAATAATGTTTATAAAGGCATCTACACCTTTATCTACTAATATTTTTATATTTATTTCAGTTCCTACCGGTACTGCACCAAATGGGCTTCTATACTGACTAACATGTGAATTATGGAAGGCAAAATCATGTTCCATTTTTACAGTCCCCCTATAAATTCTTATAAATTAACTCAGAACCCCATATTCCTGTCGCATATTGTTGTATAGTCCTATCTGATGAAAATACTCCTGAATGCGCTATATTTATACCGCATATCTCCTGCCACTTATACTTATTTTTATATAGATCATTAATCCTACTTTGTGCATTTAAGTATGAATTAAAATCTTTCAATACATAAAATTCATCATTATATGTGATGAGGTTCTCATAAATACTCTTAAATCTTTCTCTGTCGCTATTATAAATTCCATTAATTAAATCATTAACTACCTTCTTTATTCTTCTATCTTCATTACATATATCTATAGAACAATATCCTCCATTTTGAATGTAATTTAAAACTTCTCTAGCATTCATACCAAATATAACTATATTATCTTTTCCTACTTCATCAGCAATTTCAATATTAGCTCCATCAAGGGTTGCTATAGTTACAGCTCCATTCATCATAAACTTCATATTAGATGTACCAGAAGCTTCTTTTGTAGTTGTTGATATCTGTTCACTTACATCTGCTGCTGGAATAATATCTTCTGCAAGAGATACCTTATAGTTATCCATAAAAACAACTTTTATCTTATCATTAACTCTCTTATCTGCATTTACTGTATCTGCTATACAATTTATAAGTTCAATAATGTTTTTAGCTAAATAATATCCTGGTGCTGCTTTTCCTGCAAAAATAAAAGTTCTTGGTTCTATATCTAAGTTTGGATTTTCTATTAATTTATTATATAGATCCATAATTCTTAAGCAGTTCAATGTCTGTCTCTTATACGCATGAATTCTCTTAACTTGAACATCAAAAATAGAATTTGGGTCAACTACTATATTATTTTTTTCATAAATTCTATCTGCAAGTTTTCTCTTATTAACTTGTTTAACTCTATAAAGCTCCTCCTGCACTGACTTATCATGAATGTGTTTTTCAAAATATATTAAATCAGTAGGATGCTTTATAAAACTATCACCTATTGTTTCAATTAACAAATTAGATAGTCCTGGGTTAGATTTTAAAAGCCACCTTCTATGTGTAATTCCATTAGTTTTATTATTAAATTTATTAGGATATAAGTAATATAAATCTCTCATTTCCTCTTTTTTAAGTATATCTGTATGAAGCTTTGCAACTCCATTAACACTGTGGCTTCCAACAACAGCTAAGTTAGCCATTCTAATTTGACCATCTGCTATTATAGCCATTCTATTAATCTTATCATTTTGATCCACATATTTAGTTAAAAGTTCTGCACAAAATCTCCTATTTATCTCTTCTATAATCATATAAATTCTTGGTAGAAGCTTTCTAAACATATCTATTGGCCACTTTTCCAATGCCTCTGCTAAGATAGTATGATTAGTATAAGAAATACAGTTAGTTGTTATTCTCCATGCTTCATCCCATGGAATACCTTCCTCATCAAGCAAAATTCTCATAAGTTCAGGAATAGCAAGGGTTGGATGGGTATCATTAATATGAACTGCTATTTTTTCATCTAGTAACAGCATATTTCCCCCATGCTTTCTAAAATGTCTTATTATACTCTGCATTCCAGCTGATACAAAGAAATATTGTTGTTTTAACCTTAACATCTTTCCTTCATAGAAAGAATCATCAGGATATAATACTTGGGATATAGCTTCAACAGAATTCTTATATTCAATTGCCTTTAAAAAATCTCCTCTACTAAAAGAAGAATAGTCAAACTCATTAGATACTGTTTCTGCACTCCAAAGCCTTAAAGTATTTGCAACATCATTTTTATAACCTACTATTGGAGTATCATATGGAACAGCTAAAACTGGTTCAAAATTAACATGTGTAAAAGTTAAATTACCATTTAACTCCTGAACCTTTACCTCACCACCAAACTTAACTATTTCAGCTTTATCTGGCTTTCTTTTTTCCCATACATTCCCCTCTTTTAACCAGTTATCTGAGACTTCAACCTGCTTCCCGTTTATTATTTTTTGTTCAAAAAAGCCATATTTGTACCTTATTCCACAGCCATTTCCTGCTATATTTAAAGATGCCATAGAATCTAAAAAGCAGGCTGCAAGTCTTCCAAGTCCCCCGTTTCCAAGTCCCTGGTCTTGTTCAAGTTCTTCAAGTTCCCTTAAGTCTATATTTAAATCTGCAAGAGCATCTCTACATACATCCATTATTCCGAGGTTCATTAGTACATCTCCTAGTAATCTTCCTAATAAAAATTCCATTGAAAAATAGTATATTTGCTTTTCTCCAGTACGATTATATTTCTTGTTAGTATTCATCCATGTTCTAATTACATAATCTCTAATTAAGCTACCTAATGCTTCATATTTTTGTTGATTATTACCTTCTTCTATTTCTTCACCATGCAAATTCTTATACTTATTTTCATAGGCCTTTTTAAAAGTCTCCTTATCTATGGTCAGCATACTAATCCCCTCCTAGAATTACGCTTCGATGATTTCTTTATATAATTTACAATATTCATCTGCTGATTTATCCCAACTATAGTTAGATTTAATTGCTTGCTTAACAATTGAACTCCAGCTCTCCTTATCTTGATAAACCTCTAAAGCATATTCTATTATCATCAATAGTTCATTAGCATTAAAATTACAAAAACTAAATCCATTTCCTTTTCCATTGTATTTGTTATATGGTGATATAGTATCCTTTAAACCACCTGTTTCCCTGCCTATAGGAACTGCTCCATATCGTAAAGCAATAAGCTGTCCTAAACCACAAGGTTCTAATAATGAAGGTTTTAAGAACATATCACAACTTGCATATATCTTATGTGCCAATGCTTTATCATATTTAATATTAGTAGATACCTTATCTTTATATCGACTTTGTAATCCCTTAAAATGTTCTTCATATTGTTTATCTCCAGTTCCTAGTATTACTAGCTGAACATTGTGTTGGAGTAATCTATCTGCAATATTTATTATTAATTCTAAACCCTTTTGATTATTTAGTTTTGATACAAAGCCAAGCATAGGAATGTCCTTATTTACAGGAAGAGATAAATCTTTTTGTAATTGGAGCTTATTCAGTTGCTTACTTTCAATTAAATTTTCCTCATCAAAGACTTTATATATATCAGGATCTTTTTTAGGGTCATACTCATCGTAATCAAGTCCGTTTAATACTCCCCTGATATTAAACTCCTTTTCTCTTAAAAGACCATCAAGTTTTTCTCCATACTGAGGTGTTTTAACTTCATCTGCATAAGTGTTACTTACAGTTGTAATCTTATCTGCAAAATTAAGTCCACCCTTCATAAAACTTAATCCACCATAAAATTCAAGGCTTCCATTATTAAATAATTCCATATCATATTCAAATAAATCAGGTAAAATATCAGGAGAAAATACACCTTTAAACATCATATTATAGAAAGAAAATACTGTTTTAATGTCCTTATAATTTTTCTTTTTAGCATACTCATATTTCAACATAACAGGAATCATTCCAGTTTGCCAATCATTACAGTGAATAATATCAGGTTTCCATCCAACTTGTTCAATTAAATTTAAAGTAGCTTTATTAAAGAAGGAAAACCTCTCTGCATCATCTTCATATCCATATTCAGATTCTCTATCAAAGTAGTATTCATTATCTAAAACATAATATATTACATTATCTTTTTCATATTTTAAAACACCACAATACTGATTCCTCCATCCTAGTTTAACTGTATACCACTTTACAAACTTTAATTTCTTTTTTATGTCTTCATCCATGTTTTTATACTTAGGAATAACAACTCTTACATCTATGTTCTTCTTTCTTAAAGCCTTTGGAAGAAAACCAGTTGTATATCCAAGTCCTCCTGTTTTTATAAACGGATACGCCTCTGAAGCTACTAACAAAACCTTCATTAAATTCCCTCCTCTACTATCCATCTTATATAAAGATTCTAAAAACAAATCATATATAATACTTTTTTCAATAGAAAACCACAACACTTCCTACCACATATTTATCTGTATTCATATATAATCTATTCAATGAAAGAATCATTTATTATTTACTTGAAAAAAAAGTATAAAAAAAAGAAGATTCAAAACTGAATCTTCTCAAGTATATTAAATATTAATAAGAAAGACTTACTCCCTTACCTGAATCTAAAATTTTTACAAATACAAAATGAACAATCATAGAAACTACTATTGCTACTACTAAGTTAAATATAACTGTTAAAGCAAAAGTTAATAGAACTTCTACCATACTATATTTATTAGCAGAAATTAATTCTTTTATTTCTTCTATATTGCACATATTATATGCTACAACTATTAAGATTGCACCTAATACTGTTAATGGTACATATTTAATTAATGGCATTAACAATTTCATTATTATTAATAAAATGATAGCACTTACAACACCCGCAATTGGAGTTCTTCCTCCATTCTTTACATTTGCTGCTGTTCTTGCTATAGCTCCTGTTGCTGGAAGCCCTCCAAATAATGCTGAAAATATATTAGCAAGTCCTTGTCCAACTAATTCAGTATTAGAATCATGCTTCTTATCTATCATTCCATCAGCTACAACTTCAGATAATAGTGATTCTATAGCTGCTAAAAATGCAATTGTCATAGCTGGTCCTATTAATGAAATAATCTTATTTACCCCTATACTTGGTACTGTTGGTACAGGAATAGCTGAAGAAATTTCTCCAAATTGAGATCCTATAGTATTTACCGGTAATGCAAATATTGCTGCAATTAATGATACTACTATTAAAGCAACTAATGATCCCGGTACCGATTCACTAAACTTAGAAACTCCAATTATTATAATTATTGATATAATACCTAATACTAAGCTCCACATATTTGTTGATGCTAAGTTTAATATGTACGCTCTCCACTTTGGAAGAAAATCTGATGGTAAGTTAGCTATACTTAACCCTAAAACATCTTTAACTTCTGTTGTAAATAAAGATACTGCAATTCCTGCTGTAAATCCTACTGTTATTGTCTTTGGAATAAATTTTATCAAATCTCCTAAATTTAACAACCCAAATAATATTAATATAATTCCAGCCATTATAGTTGATATTATAAGACCATCGATACCATGCTTTTCTATAATACCATAAACAATAACAACAAAAGCAGCTGTTGGTCCCCCGATTTGAACTCTACTTCCACCAAATAATGAAATGAATAATCCTGCTACAATAGCAGTAATAAGTCCTTTTTCAGGTGTAACACCAGATGAAATACCTAATGCTACAGATAGTGGTAATGCAATGATTGCTACTATGATTCCTGCGACTACATCTTTTAAAAATTGCTCCTTAGTTAACTCTTTTTCCTTATGTTTTATAATTGAAAATAGTTTTGGTTTTTTTATAAGTTTAGGCGCTTTCATTTGCTTCTCCTTCATATTTAATTTTATTTATTTTTTATTTTTTCCATTTTTTCTTTAATAACATTAAAATCCCAGAAACTTTCATTATCTACGCAAAAAAAAAGGATAGAATTACTATCCTCTTTGTAACATTTACCTGGCAACGTCCTACTCTCCCGCACAGTCTCCCGTGAAGTACCATCGGCGCTGTAGAGCTTAACTGTCCTGTTCGGAATGGAAAGGAGTGTT
>NZ_FPBY01000282.1 GCF_900116755.1 Clostridium sp. DSM 8431 | reverse complement strand
GAGAGTAGTATATGAATTTATTCATTACAAAATCAGACAGGTTGAATAAGGAATTAAACAAGCTTTATAAAGTTTTATAAGGTTTTGGCAACGGGTTTAATAAATGGAAATCATTATTTGTGAAGATAATTCACATCAAAGAAAAGACCTAGAAAACTTAATTAATACAGAAATAGAAAATTTAGATTTTAAAATAGCCCTATCAACAAGCAATCCAAATGCTGTAATAAAACATGTTGAAAATAATAATTCAAATAATTTAGTTTATTTTTTAGATATTGACTTACAAAACAGTATTAATGGAATTGAACTAGCAAAAATGATAAGAAAATATGATCCTACAGGTTATATTATTTTCTTAACTGCTCATGCTGAACTTACGCTTTTAACATTCCAATATAAAGTTAGGGCAATGGATTATATTATTAAAGGTGATGTTGGAATAGTAAGACAAAAGATAAGAGACTGCTTTAATCAAATATGTATAGATATTTCTAATAGTAAAAATAAAAAGTCAAATATAATACCTATAGATATTGGAAATAATCTTGTATTTTTTGACTTAGATGATGTTTTATTCTTTGAAACAGCTGATACAGAACATAAAATAAGAGTTCATACTTCTACAGGTTATTCAGAATTTTATGGTACCTTAAAGGATATTGAATTATCTCTTACACCATCTTATTATAAGCCACATCGTTCTTATTTAGTTAATACTAAAAAGATTAAATCTATAGATAAGGAAAATCTTATTATTCATATGATGAATGGTGAGACATGCTATGTGGCTTCTAGATATCTAAAAGGCTTATTACAGAAATGCTTAGGATAAAAAATACTTTTGTATTTTTTATCCTTTTTAATGGAGGTGTTAATTTTTGTCTGATTTAATATTTAACATATTTTATCCTATGATTAATACATTAATGCTTTTAGTAAACTTTCCGTTATTTATAGACTTAAAAAAGCATTACAAATCCTATTTATTCTTTTTCATAGCTATGGATATAGCCACATATATTTCAGATCAAAACTTTTTTTTAATAATAGCTACAATTATTGTCCTTGTATACTTTAAACTTATAAAAATAAATTTCGCAACTGTTATAATATCATATATATATATTTTGTTTGCAACCTTAATAAGCGATTGCGTATGTGGAATTATTACCCAAAAGATATTTTATATCCCATATGAAGAGTTGAAAAATAACAACACTTTATACTTTTATTGTGGAATATTAATATTATTTTTATCTTTCTTTATATGTATAGTAATAAGAAAAATAACATCATTAAATAAATTAACTTTGAACAATATTTTGCTTAATAAATTCACAAAAAAAATCTTTATGTTAGCAATAGCTTTAATAATAACTATAGTATCAATTTTTAAAATACTAACTATTAACATTTTAGATGGTAGCTCTAGTAATTGGATATATATGTACTTGTCATTAGCAATAACACTCTGTGGAATACTCTATATGTTATTTTATATAACGAATTCAACTATATCAATGTCTATAAAAAAAGACTTTATTACTAAAGAAAATAAGCAGCTTAAAGAATATAGTGATATGCTTGAAACAATGTCAACAGATTTAAGAAAATTCAAACATGATTATATAAATATATTATATACATTAGGAGATTATATAAACGATGGTAATATAGAGGATTTAAGATCTTATTACAATAATGATTTATTACCAGAAAGTAAAGAGATATTAAAAAATGATAAGCATATTACACTTTTAAAAAATATAAAAATAACACCTTTAAAAGCATTAATTTCTTCCAAATTACTTACTGCACAATCAAAAGGTATAAAAATTAATGCTGAAGTTTTAGAAGAAATAACTTATCTGTCTATAAAAACAATCGATATTTGTAGAATTATTGGAATATTTTTGGATAATGCTATAGAGGCAGCTCTTTTATGCGAAAATAAGTTTATAAATTTTGCCATGATAAAAACAGATGGAAATATAATAATAGTAATTTTAAACTCTTGCCTAAAAAACATCCCTCCTGTTTATGAGTTATATAAGAAGAATTTTTCTACTAAAGGCTCAGGTAGAGGAATTGGTCTAACATCTGTAAAAGAATTAATAGACTCCACATATACAAATGTCTTATTAAATACAAGCGCCTCTAATGGAGTTTTCAAACAAGAACTTGTAATAAAAAATAATAACGGCATCTAACTATTTAATAAAACAATCTGTAAAATCAGATAAGAAAACAACCATATAAGTTTTTTAATATGGTTGTTTTCTTATCTACTATAATAGTGCAAAATCGCTTGAATAATTTTACAAATGAATAAAATAAAAAAA
>NZ_FPBY01000327.1 GCF_900116755.1 Clostridium sp. DSM 8431 | reverse complement strand
AACGGCACGTACGGTGGTGTGAGAGGTCGGTAATCAAAATAATTGATTACCTCCTACTCGATTTTACATATAAGGATATACAAGATATATTTCTTGATTTATAAAATAAATAAAAGTAGATTAAAAAGATTAAAACACTAGTTAACAATGCTACAAGACTGTAAAAAATATGACAGCATTATACAGACAAACAATGAAAAATCGTTTATAATATATAAAGTTAGTGAAAATATAGATGCATTTTTAATTTTGGTATATAAGCTTATGGAAAATGTTTTATGCAAACATTTAAAAAGTATGGAGGGATGTTAGTGAAAGAAGAAATTATAAGAATTGAGGATATTATTGATGCATTAAAAAGTAAGTGGCAGATGATAGTTATAGCTATGTTAACAACAACAATAATAGCAGCAGCTGCAGCATTCTTTTTTGTAAAACCCAAATATGAAGCAAGTACTAAGTTATTCATAGGTAAAGAAGCAAGTGGTCAAAGCACATATAATAGTAGTGATGTTCAAATGTATCAAAACATTTTAAAAACTTATGTTGATATAATAAAAACAGATGATTTAATAAATAGTGCAATTGAAGGTAAAGATGTTGATAAAGACTCATCTCAAATAAAATCAAGTTTAACAGTAGAACCATTAACAGGTACACAAATTATAAAAGTTAGTTATGTAAGTACTGATAAAAATGAATGTAAAACTGTAGTTGAAAATATAGCAAATGAATTTGTTTCAAAGTCAACAACACTAATTTCTAATGCTAATGTACAAATTATTGATACTGTAAAACTTCCACAAAGTCCTATTAGTCCAAATAAGAAACTTTATATTTTAGTAGGTGCATTAGTTGGATTATTAGCTGGATGTGTAGTAGTTATATTACAAGAATTTTTAGATAATACCTTTAAAGATAAAGAACAAGTAGAGTCCATATTAGATATACCTGTTATTGGTGTTATACCAAATGAAGATAAAATTTAAAGGAGGAATACTTTAGTTAATGAAAATATAGATAAATATGTTTAAGAATGTCAATATGTACTCAAGAAATGATATTAATGAATAAACACATA
>NZ_FPBY01000122.1 GCF_900116755.1 Clostridium sp. DSM 8431 | reverse complement strand
AAAAAACTCCTTCTTGCAATAATTTGTTATTTTGATTATTGCCAAGAAGAAGCTATTTTTATTCTGTTTACACAAAATTTTTTATACGGCCTTAACACTGGATTTTTCTTCTTACCAGTTTATGTAGGATATAGTGCAGCTAGAAAAATAGGAATGAATCCTATGATGGGTGCTTATTTAGCCGGAATTTTAGTACATCAAAATATAGATGGTGTAGCAGGGTTAGACTTTTTAGGAATAAAGATACCTCAAGCTACATACAATACTTCAGTATTTCCAATAATACTTGGTGTACTATTTATGTATATAGTTGATAAAGCTGTTGATAGAGTAACACCAAAGGAAATTAAGTTCTTTGCAAAACCATTAATAACTATATTAATTGTAACTCCAGTTACCTTAATAGCTTTAGGACCATTAGGAATATATTTAGGAAACTTTATAGCAGCAGTATTAACATTTATAAATACTAAGCTTGGATGGTTATCTGTAGGTTTAATAGGAGCTCTTACTCCAATACTTGTTATGACTGGAATGAATCAAGCTTTATTCCCTTTAGTATTTGCATCAATGGCAGATAAGGGATATGATGCCTTTGTAATGCCAGGAATGCTTGCAGCAAATGTAGCTATAGGTGCAGCTGCTCTTGCAGTGTGGTTAAAGGCTAAGAAGGCTGACAATAAAGCATTAGCACTATCATCTGGATTAACAGGTGTTTTAGGAATAACAGAACCATCAATTTTTGGAGTGTTAATCATATTTAGAAAACCTCTTTTTGGAGCTATGATTGGTGGAGGTATAGCAGGATTATTTGCAGGTATTGTTCAATTAAAACAATATGCAGTTGTATCACCAGGAATTGCAGCACTTCCAACTTTTATACCAACTGATGGATCAGGTAATATGACAAACTTTTATTTAGCAGTAGCAACAATAGCAATTGCTTTAGTAGCATCATTTATAGCCACTTGGATATTAGGTTTTAATGAAGAGGATAATGCATAAAATAATAGAATTCGTGTAAATGTATACAAAGATGATTAATCTTTGTATACATTTTTTTATAAAGCTCTTTAGTTAGATGAAAGATTTTAAATAAGATTTGTGAAAAAAGTAACCAAATAAAAGTTGGGTTATATATCTATTTGATAAAATATTAAAAAATGCTTGGGGATTAAAGGGTTTAATTGAAAAATATAATAAAAAATATATAGTAATGAATATGCATCGTTAAAAAAACTTGGCTATATCTTAATTTTCGACATAAACTTCGAAAAATATTTGCTATAATTAAAAAAAGGGATGTAAGTTAACCAGAAATACTAAGGATGGGGGATAACTATGAATACAAACAAAAGATATGCAAAAGAAGCTGTGGAGATTATTAGAGATGCAATTATTAATAATGAACTTGTAAAAGGTGAGTTTATTAATAAAGTAGATTGCAATGAAAAAGGTGATGTAATATTTATACAAGATATATTAAATAATAAGGTTGAATATAATTTAAGTGAAGTGAGCTGTGTGTTTACTGATTATTTAGAATGTCTTGGAGATATGAACATGAATGTTTATGGAACCGTTTTAAGTGCTGAAAAATGCGAAAATTATGATATAAAAAAAGATTTATTTATTAAGTCATTAACTAGATTAAGAGAAATAGAAGCTTGTGTTTAAAAAGCTTTAATTTTATAAATTAAGCGTGAAATCATTATGTGATTTCACGTTTTTCTTTTTGATGGAACAATAATAAATAGAAAAGTAAAAATGTTAAAAAACAGCTAAGAATTTTTGTAAAAAATTTTAAAAAATATTGATTTATTTTAAAAAGGCGTGATAATAATTGAGAGGGGAAAATGTACAGAAGACAAAATTATATTGGAGAGGATAAATAATGAAATTTAAATTTAATGCTGGGATAAGAAAGAATCTTTTATCTTTAGTAATAGGTGTAGTTGTTATTTCATGTGTGAGTCTTACCATAATAAGCTATCAAGTAACTAAAAATGTGCTTAAGAAGAATAGTTTGAACCTTATGCAAACAATCACAGAGGAGTCTGCGGATTTGGTTGATGCTGAAATTCAAAGATTCTTTACTATGGGAGAGACATTGGCTCAAGTGCCTTTTATTTTAGATGATAATGTTAATATACAAGAAAAGTTAAAAACTCTAGAAGAAACTAAAGAACATTTTGGGTGTTTAAGTATAGGTATAGGAGATCCCAATGGGGGAGTAATATTTTTAGATGGTACAACTGCAGCAGTACCTAATGAAGCTTTTTATAAAACAGCTTTATCAGGAAAAGATAGTGTATCGTCACCACGTTATTCCGAAGTATTAAAAAGAGATGTAATAACTTATGCTATTCCAGTTTTTTCTGATAAAGAGAATAAAATTGTAAAATCAGTTATAGTTTTTAATATGCCAAGTAATCAGTTAACTAATTTATTAAAAAATATTAAGTTTTTAAATACAAGTTCAGCTTTTATGATAAATGAAAATGGTGTTGTTATAGCAGATGAGAATGAGAACTTAATTAATTCAAGATTTAATCTAATAGAGGCAGAAGAAAATAATCCTTCTTTAGAGTCCCTTTCATCTTTTGGGAAAAAAGTACTAGCTAATAAAAATGGAATAAGTGAATATTCTTATAACGGAGAAAAGAAGGTTGCAGCATATGAAGGTATAAAGAGTGGAGACTGGGTAATAGCTATTTCTACCACTTATTCAGATATCATATCTAGTTCTAAGGTTATAAAGAAAATATCACTTGAAATAATGTTTGGAGTAATAGTAATTGCTAGTGTAATAATTGTTTTATATGCAAAAAAACTTACTGATATTATTAAGAAGTTAGTTAGTCATTTGACTACTATTTCAACAGGAGATTTTTCTGTTAAGATTGAAGATGATTTATTAAATAGACATGATGAATTTGGAGTTATAGCTGAATCTGTTGATAAACTAACTGGTTCTATAGGCAATATGATTAATAATATTAATTGTATTACTGCAAAAATGCATGAAGATTCTGAGGGGTTATATGAAAATTCTAAGGACCTTGCTTTATCAACAGCTAATATTAGAGATTCTATTTCAGAAGTAGCTGAGGGAAATTCAAATCAAGCAAGTCAGATTAATGAAATTACATATAAAACAGAAGAATTCAGTAGAAAAGTAGATGATATGAGTGAGTATACTGATAATGTTAAGAAAAGTACTATTGATATATCAAGTAAAGCAGAATCCTCTAAGATTATAGTTGATAATTTAGAAGAATCAGTTAAGAAGTTTAGTGATGAATTTAGTAAATTTAAATGTAGTATAGATGAATTAAGTGATGATATGAATAAAATAAAATCTATAACAAGAATTATTAATGAAATTTCAGATAGAACAAATCTACTATCATTAAATGCAGCTATTGAAGCCTCAAGAGCAGGTGATGCAGGTAGAGGATTTGCAGTAGTTGCAGAAGAAATAAGAGCTTTAGCAGAACAAAGTAAGAAAAATTCAGCTCAGATTTCTGAAATAATAAAAAAATCGTATAATAGTACAGCTCAAATTGTAGAAAATTCTAATACAATAAGTGGGGAACTAGATAGTCAAAATCAAAATATTAGTGATGTTAAAGATTCCTTCAAAGCTATTGTTTCATCAGTAGAAGAAGTTCTTCCAGAATTAAAGAAAGTTTATGAAGGTTTTAAGGAAGTACAGCATTCTGAAAAAGAAATTCTTAATAATATTGAAATAGTATCATCAGTTTCAGAAGAAGTATCAGCATCTTCAGAAGAAATTCTTGAATTAAGTACAGATTTAAGCAAAGTTGGAGATAGTGTAAATGATGCTGCAGAAAAATTAGCTAGAAGAACAAAAACAGTAATAAATCAATTAAATAAATTTAAAATAAATTAATTTTACATAGAATTTTCTTTTATAGGACAAACTAATTTAAACTAATAAAGGTAAATTGGAGGTTTTATATATGAGTGAAAATGATATGGCACTTAAAGAAAAGGCTAAAAAGATGATGTTGGATGGTGAGTCTTTTGTAAATATAATGTCAGAGACAAATTTAAGACTAAAAGATTTAAAAAGAATTCAACATGAAATAAATAAGCATTTTTAGTATAGAGATTTAGTAAATACATGATATTTCATTTAGTATCATGTATTTATTTTTTTGCAAAAATATTTGAAATGGGTTAATAGAAGGTATAGATGGAGAGTATAATTATATAGAGGAATTAGAAGAATATGTTCTATTAAATAACGTGAACAACGGCAAAGCTTTTAGAATATAATATTAAGAAAAATTCAAGGAGCTTTATATATGTCTTTAGAAGTAGTTAATTATTACAGAGATCAGAAAACAATAGAAGAGAAGTGTAAATGTTACTTATTTTATCATGTAGTTCTAAATCTCGATGACGGAAGCAACATAGATGGAATTATCGAGTCCATAGATGGGGATGAGATAAGGATGCTTATAGGTGAAGATATGATGGAAGATATGATGGATATGAGTCGAAGACCAAATCAAAGACCAAATAGATATAGAAGATTTAGACCAAGAAATTATCCAATAAGAAGAGTTAATAATATAGGATTATTACCTTATCCTCCAGTACCAATAGTACCACCTATTTTCCCATATCCTTATTATCCAATATATTAATATAACTATAGATAAAGAGCAAAAGTGATATGTTTATAAAAAGGCATATCACTTTTGTATTTATTTGGTAAAAATATGGTAAAATAATATGGTTAAGTTCACTTATTGTAAGAGTAAATATTTTAAATAAAAGGGAGATGTATAATATATTTAAAAAGCATATAAATTTTATTATTTCTAAATAAAATATTGGCTAAAAAGCGAAAATTATATAATTTTATATTTTTTAATTACCTTGCATGAAAAAAATAGAATATCATCTAAAAACACTTGAACATGTTCAAGAAATTGGAGGAAATATGAAAAACGTAAGAGAAACTATATTAAGCAGCAGTAAGAAACTTTTTCTAGAAAAAGGATATGAAAAAACTACAATAAGAGAAATCATATCTTGTTCAGGAGTACTTTCAGGAAGTATATATCATTTCTTTAAAAATAAAGAGGACATATTTAAATCCTTAGTTTTAGAGCTTTTTGATGAGTATGAACAAAGAGTTATAAAGCATTTTGGAGACATAAAAGAACCTGAATTTTTATACATATTAATAATTGCTATAGAGCTTAAATCTATAGAAAAAAATGAACGTATTAGAGAGTTATATTATGAAGCTTATACTTCAGATTTAATTTTTGAAAGAATAGTAGATCAAGATTCTAAGAAATTAAGAGAAGTATTTAGGATACATAACCCAGAATACGATTTAAGTGATTATTATAATGCAAATTTAATGATTAAAGGCTCTATGAGAAGCTGTATTGTAGATTGTAAAAATGATAGTAAGAATTCAAATAATAAACGTAATAATATTTTATTTAGCATGATATTGGGTTTAATGAATGTGTCTGTAGATGAAATTGATACTATTGTTAAAAATATTAATATGATGGATGTTGAAATAGAATATATAGTTGATGAGCTAATTGCTGAAAAGTTAAATGTAGGATAGGTACATATTATAAAATTAAACATACTAATAAAATAGAGTTAAATATTTAACAGTTAATACGAGGTGTTTTTTCGTGAAATACCTCGTATTAATTTTTTGAGAAAAAAATGTTAATTATTTAACATAAAAATATTGACATTATATCCAAAAAGTTCTATTATTAAATTAAAATTAAAGATAAGTATTTATTTTCAAGCTTTTCAAGAAGCTTGGAGGCTCAAACTATCTGAATTTTTAGTTTTTTTAAAAATAAAAAAGATAAATAATTATCAAACAAGCTAAGTATAGTGATTGAAAATAGAGGAGGAATTTATAATGAGAGAAGTTGTAATTGCAAGTGCAGTAAGAACACCAGTAGGGAAATTTGGAAGTGCTTTTAAGGACACAGCAGCAGTAGAATTAGGGGCAATAGCTGTAAAGGAAGCTGTTAAAAGAGCTGGAATAGATCCAGATAAAGTAGAAGAAGTTGTTTTAGGTAATGTTATTCAAGCAGGTTTAGGTCAAAACGTAGCTAGACAAGCTGCTGTAAAAGCAGGTTTACCTGAAGAAATACCAGCATTCACAATAAATAAAGTATGTGGTTCAGGATTAAGAGCTGTAAGTTTAGCTGCTCAAATGATTAAAGCAGGAGATGCAGATGTAGTTGTAGCAGGTGGTATGGAAAGTATGTCAAAAGCTCCATACGTTGTTGACTCTGAAAGATGGGGAAATAAAATGGGTAACGTTAAGATGGTAGATGCTATGATTAACGATGCATTATGGGATTCATTCAATGACTACCATATGGGTGTTACAGCAGAAAATATAGTTGAAAAATGGGGATTAACAAGAGAAGAACTTGATGAATTTGCATTACAATCTCAATTAAAAGCTGAAGCGGCAATTAAAAATGGTGAATTTAAGGAAGAAATCGTTCCTGTTACAGTTAAGACTAGAAAGAGCGAAATAGTTGTTGATACTGATGAACAACCAAGATTCGGAACTACTAAGGAAGCATTAGCTAAATTAAGACCAGCATTTATTAAAGATGGAGCTGTTACAGCTGGTAACTCATCAGGAATTAATGATGGTGCTGCTGCTCTAGTTATCATGAGTGCAGAAAAAGCTAAAGAATTAGGAGTAACTCCATTAGCTAAAATCAAATCTTATGCATCAGCAGGTCTTGATCCAGCAATAATGGGATATGGTCCATACTATGCAACTAAGAAAGCATTAGAAAAAGCTGATATGAAGATGGATGACTTAGACTTAATCGAAGCAAATGAAGCTTTCGCAGCTCAAAGTTTAGCAGTTGCTAAAGATTTAAAATTCGATATGGATAAAGTAAATGTTAATGGTGGAGCTATTGCAATTGGACATCCAGTAGGAGCTTCAGGAGCAAGAATCTTAGTTACACTTCTATATGCAATGAAGAAGAGAGATGCAAAGAAAGGTTTAGCTACTTTATGCATAGGTGGCGGTCAAGGAACTGCATTAATCGTTGAAAGATAATTTAAATAGGTAGTTAAAATATTTAAATTTATAATCCCGCCCCAAAAAAGGACGGGATTATTTTTATACACAATTCAAATTATAATTTTCAGTTTAATGTGGATAAGAGTTATTTTAAAAGGTAAGTGTGTGGAAAGTTAGAAGAAAAGTACCTTACAAGTGGTATAATATTAGTTGGTGATTAATATTTCATAAAATAAGTATTATTTACAATTAAAAAGATATAAAAATAGCAGTCGTGCTGAATAATTAACTTAAGATATTTCCTGCATTAACACGAATACTATTTATTCTAACGTATCAGATAGAGGGGATAAAAAATGTATAATGTAAAATCAAAAATAGCAACTGAATTTATTGATGACAATGAAATTCTAGAGACTCTTAAATATGCTGAAGATAATAAAAGTAATAGGAAACTTATAAGTAGATTAATTGAACGTGCAAGAGACTGCACAGGATTAACACATAAAGAAGCAGCAGTTCTTCTAGAATGTGATCAGGAAGACTTAAATAACAAAATGTTTGAAGTGGCAAAGGAAATAAAGCAAAATTTTTATGGTAACCGTATAGTTATGTTTGCACCACTATATTTATCAAATTACTGTGTAAATGGATGTGTATATTGCCCATATCATCATAAAAATAAACATATAGCAAGAAAAAAGCTTACTCAAGAAGAAATAAAAAAAGAAGTAATAGCTCTTCAAGATATGGGACATAAGCGTTTAGCATTAGAGACAGGAGAAGATCCAGTTAATAACCCAATAGAATACGTACTTGAAAGTATAAAAACTATTTATGGTATTAAACATAAAAATGGTGCAATAAGAAGAGTTAATGTTAATATAGCAGCTACAACTGTTGAAAATTATAGAAAGCTTAAAGAAGCAGGAATAGGTACATATATACTATTCCAAGAAACATATAATAAGAAAGCTTATGAAGAATTACATCCAACAGGACCAAAACATGATTATGCATATCATACAGAAGCTATGGATCGTGCTATGGAAGGTGGAATTGATGATGTAGGATGTGGTGTATTATTTGGATTAAATATGTATAAGTATGATTTTGTTGGACTACTTATGCATGCAGAACACCTTGAAGCTACATTTGGCGTTGGACCTCATACAATAAGTGTTCCTCGTATAAGACATGCTGATGATATTGATCCAAATGATTTTGATAATGCAATTTCAGATGAAATATTCCAAAAGATAGTTGCAGTTATACGTATAGCTGTTCCATACACAGGAATGATTATTTCTACTCGTGAATCACAAAGAACCCGTGAAAAAGTTATTGAATTGGGAGTATCTCAAATAAGTGGTGCTTCTCGTACAAGTGTTGGAGGTTATGCAGAAGCAGAACCAGAAGAGGAGAATTCAGCTCAATTTGATGTTAGTGATAATAGAACATTAGATGAAGTTGTAGATTGGTTAATTGGAATGGGGCACTTACCAAGCTTCTGTACAGCATGTTATAGAGAAGGACGTACAGGAGATAGATTTATGTCTTTAGTTAAAGCAGGACAAATATCAAACTGCTGCCAGCCAAATGCAATTATGACTTTAAAAGAATACTTAGAAGATTATGCCTCAGATAAGACTAAGGAAGATGGAAATAAGCTTATTGAAGAACAGATAAAATTAATAGAAAATGATAAGGTTCGTGAAGTAGTAAAAGAATACTTAAAAGAAATTGAAGAGGGAAAGAGAGATTTTCGTTTCTAATTTATAAATAGGTAAAGGAGTATCTAGATGAAGTTTTAATTATCTAGATACTCCTTTAGTATTTTCTAAAATCTAAAAAAGTCTTTAAATAAAATTTTTATTGTTGTCTTTTGTATAGTCTTGTTCCAAAGATAAAATCTCTCTTGTCTCCCCATTCTGCAGACTGCTCATCAAGTGATCTAGCTAAAGAAGTTAATCTAGCACTAGACATATCAGCTTGAGATACTATATATGCTTCTGTAAAACATGGTTTAACTGGACTTCCATATTCTAATTCACCATGGTGAGAAGTTATAATGTGGCATAATTCTAAAAACCACTTTTCTTTTTCAATAGAAGAGTTTATAGAATTAGCTTTTTCATATAGCATCATAACGCCAAGAACAATATGATCCATGAACTTTCCTTCGTCTGTCATTATAGGTGCAACACCTTCCATTGCGTATGCTCTTAATTTTCCTATATCATGTAAGGCAGCTCCACATATAGCTAAAGGAACGCTTATATTTTCAGTATTAGTGTATTTGTTGAAATACTCAGCTTTAAATTTTGATTCTATAACAACTTCAAGTGTATGCTGTGCAAGTCCTCCATAATAATTATGATGAATAGATACAGCAGCAGGAGCAGTAATAAATTGTTTTTTATTCGATGTTAAAAGATCTTTTGTAAAATTAATTAATTGTTGTTCCCAATCTTTTGCTTGAAGATAGCATTCTGTAAGAATATCTAATATCTCTGAGTAGCATTTCTTTGGATCAATAGGACCATGCTTTAAGAAATCTTCAACAGGAAGTTCGCCTTTATCCCATGAAGTAAGAACAAGCTGTAACTCTTTGTTATAAGTATTAGCTGTTGCTACTATAGATACAACCTCACCTTTATTAGGAATGGGACCATTATATGACCAACGTTTTGCTTTAACTTCAGTTTTTCCATCTGAAAGTGTAAATTTGGCATAAGGTCCTTTTACACCATTTTCAATAGCGGCATCAATAACTGCAAGCTCACCAGCAACTATTTTACCAATCTCTATATTATCAATGTTTAATTTATTCATTCACAAATCTCCTAACTTATAGTCTATTTTAATTTCTCTCATTTTAGTTTAATACTTATGTAAATAGGTAATCAATAGATATGTTAGATAAAAATAAAAAAATATTAACATAAAATGTTGACATATTAATAAAATATGGATATAATACTAATTGTATTGTATCTAGTGATGATGGCGTAGAGGAAACACTCCTATCCATTCCGAACAGGAAAGTTAAGCTCTACAGCGCCAATGGTACTGCACGGGAGACTGTGTGGGAGAGTAGGACGTTGCTAGGTAATATGGCTCG
>NZ_FPBY01000087.1 GCF_900116755.1 Clostridium sp. DSM 8431 | reverse complement strand
TTTTAATATGAAATTATTTTACTTTTAGAACCTTTTGCATGGCAAAACAAAGCTGCTTCCTGCGCTGAAAAGCGTGGCGTCAGCCACTTTGTTCTTGAAAATTTACCCAAAATAATTGAAAGGAGTTTTTACTCATGAAAAAATATTATAACCAAAATGTTGAAACTGTATTAAAGGCTTTTAACGTAAACAAAAATAATGGTTTATCTAATGAACAATTAGAAAATTCTAAAGAACAATACGGTTTTAATGAACTTGTTGAAAAGAAAAAGAAAAGCCTTTTAGCTGTATTCTTAGAACAATTTAAAGACCTACTGGTAATAATATTAATAGCAGCTGGAGTAATATCCATATTTACTGACAATGTTGAAAGTACGATTGTTATTTTTGCTGTTATTATATTAAATGCTATTTTAGGAACAGTACAAAATCAAAAGGCTGAACAATCCTTAAAAAGCTTAAAGGCACTCTCCTCCCCTAATGCAAAAGTCATTAGAAATGGTGAGAAGCTAGAAGTACCTGCTAGAGAAGTTTTTCCTGGAGATATTTTAATAGTTGAAGCTGGCGACTTAATCGCTGCTGATGGACGTGTTTTAGAAAGTTATTCTCTAAAGGTTAATGAAAGTTCTTTAACTGGTGAATCTGAAGCTGTAGAAAAATTCTCAGATGCTATTTCAAAAGATGAAATTGCTTTAGGTGACCAAAAAAATATGGTATTTTCAAGTTCCCTTGTTACTTATGGACGTGGATTAATCTTAGTTACTTCAACTGGAATGAATACTGAGCTTGGTAAGATTGCTTCATTAATGTCTGAAACAAAGGAAAAGAAGACGCCTCTTCAAAAGACTTTAGATGATTTTAGTAAGAAACTTGCTGTTATGATTTTAGTAATCTGTGTAATTGTATTTGCTTTAAGTGTTTATAGAAAAACACCAATTCTTGATTCTTTAATGTTTGCAGTTGCTTTAGCTGTTGCTGCTATACCTGAAGCTTTAAGTTCTATTGTAACTATAGTTTTAGCTATGGGAACTCAAAAAATGGCTAAAGAACATGCTATTATTAAAAACTTAAAATCAGTAGAAGGTTTAGGTTGTGTATCTATAATATGTTCTGACAAAACAGGAACTTTAACTCAAAATAAAATGACTACTAAAGAAATTTATGTAGATGAGAGTTTAATTAGTTCTGATAATTTAAAACTAGATAATCCTGTACATGATTCACTTTTAAAAGCTGCTATTTTATGTAGTGATGCTACTTCTGTCAATAATAATGAAATAGGTGATCCTACGGAAGTTGCTCTTGTTAATCTTGGACATAAATATAATATTTCTGAACTGTCTTTAAGAGATGAAATTTCAAGACTTAAAGAAATTCCTTTTGACTCTGACAGAAAACTTATGAGTACATTACATGAAATTAATGGTAATCACATTCTTTATACTAAAGGTGCTTTTGATGTTCTTTTAGATAGATTAACACATATACAAACATCTCTTGGAATTAGAAAAATAACTGAGGATGATAAAGAAAAGATAATTGAAACAAATATGGAGCTTTCTCAAAATGGTTTAAGAGTTTTAGCTTTTGCTTATAAAATACTAGATTCAAACAGAGATTTATCTTTAGATGATGAATATAACTACACATTTTTAGGATTAATTTCTATGATTGATCCTCCAAGAGAAGAATCTAAAAAGGCCGTTTCTGACTGTAAACTTGCTGGTATTAAGCCAATTATGATAACTGGTGACCATAAGATTACTGCTTCTGCTATTGCTAAGGAAATAGGAATTTTAGGGCCTACAGACATAGCTTTAGAAGGCTTAGAATTAGATAAACTTTCTGAAGAAGAACTTAATGAAAAACTTGAACATATAGCTGTTTATGCTAGAGTCTCTCCTGAGCACAAAATACGTATAGTTAAGGCTTGGCAAAACAAGGGTAAAATAACTGCCATGACTGGTGATGGAGTTAATGATGCTCCTGCTTTAAAACAAGCTGATATAGGAATTGCTATGGGAATCACAGGTACAGAAGTATCTAAAGATGCTGCTTCCATGATTCTTACTGATGATAACTTTGCTACTATTGTAAAAGCTGTTGCTAATGGACGTAGCATCTATGCAAACATAAAAAATTCAATTAAATTTTTACTTTCAGGAAATCTTTCTGGAATATTAACTGTACTATATGCATCTATTGCTGCTCTTCCAGTTCCTTTTGCTGCAGTTCACCTTTTATTTATAAACTTATTAACAGATAGTTTACCTGCTATTGCAATTGGAATGGAAAATTCTAAAAAAGATTTACTAAATGAAAAGCCTAGAGATAGCAAGGAGTCTATTTTAACTCCAAGCTTTATTAAAGAAATAGGTGTACAAGGTATCCTTATAGCAATGGCTACAATTATTGCTTATCACATAGGATTATCTATTAATAATGCTACTGCAAGTACAATGGCCTTTGCCACATTATGTTTAGCTAGATTATTCCACGGTTTTAACTGTAGAGGTAAAAAATCTATTTTTGCTATTGGACTAACATCAAATAAATATAGCTTATATTCTTTTGCAGCTGGTTTATTATCATTAAATTTAGTTTTATTTGTACCTATACTTCAAAAATTATTTGAAATTGAACCATTAAGTACTTCGATGATAGCTTATATATACATTTTAGCTTTCATACCAACTTTAATAATTCAACTTTATAGAGTAATGCTTAAAGATTCTAAGAAAACTGATATTAAATCAACTAGTGATTTAGCTGCTTAATTTGAAAATTTTATTCCATATATTAATGTTTTTAATACTATACCTTCTTTTATTAAGAAAAGGCATTCAATTAACTAATTTTCAAAAGATATTACTTAGCAGTATTGATTTGTTAATTTTGCCTGCATATAATAATAAATAATTTAACAAGTTATTATTAAATCGATGATGAGGAGAGTAAGTATTTGTCTGATTCCAAGCGAGCCTGGGATGGTGAAAGCCAGGTATGAAGCTTATATGGAAGAACACCTTTGAGATGCTGACCGAAATGTAAAAAGTAGACTCAGCCGGTAGTCAACCGTTAAAATGACTAGGTATTAAAACTGAAATGTTTTAGTACCAATATGAGTGAGCTAAAGCTAATTTAGGGTGGCACCGCGAAAGTAGAAATTTCGTTCCTATACATTTATGTATAGGAACTTTTTTTATATAGTTATATCACCTTTTATTAACACTTTAACTAACTTAGGGTGGCACCACGGAAAATTTTTCGTCCCTTTACTGCACTTTTGCAGTAAAGGGTTATTTTTTATAAAGGTTTATTTAGTAAAAAGGAGGCTATTAAAAATGAAAAGAACTTATGTATGTGATGTAAAAGAATCAAAAGAAACTACTGTACTTGTTAAGGGGTGGGTTCATAAAATAATTGAACTTAGTACTATTTCTTTTATTCATTTAAGAGATAAAACAGGAATAATTCAACTTGTTTTAGATAAAGAAGAATCCAAAAAGTTAAGACTTGAAATGTGTTTATCAGTAACTGGTGAAAAAATTATAAATGAAAAAGCTCCTTTAGGAGTTGAAATTCAAGCTAAAGATATAGAGATAATCGGAGATGTTTTCTACGATAAACTTCCATTTGAAATTAACGGTTTTAAGCAAAAAACAGCTTTAGAAAAACAATTAGACTTTAGAGGACTTTCTCTTAGAAGACCTAAGGAAAGAGCTATTTTTAAAGTACAGCAAGAAATCACTGACTGCTTTAGAGAATTTTTAAAGAGACAAAACTTCTCAGAAATTCATACACCTAAAGTTATTTCTTCAAGCACTGAAGGTGGATCTGAAATGTTTACTGTAGATTATTTTGGAAGACGTGCTTTCTTAGCTCAAAGTCCTCAATTCTACAAACAGATGATGGTTGGTGCAGGATTTGAAAAAGTTTTTGAAATTGCTCCTGCTTATAGAGCTGAACTTCATAATACTTGGAGACACTTAAATGAATATATCAGCATGGATATAGAAATGGGCTTTATTAAAGATGAAACTGAACTTATGGATTTAGAAGAGGATTTTATTAATTACTTATATAAATACCTAAATAAGGTTTGCTCTAAAGAGCTTGAAATGTTTAATGTTACTCTTCCTGAAGATATAAATATTCCAAGAATTCCACTTGCTACAGCCCACAAAATTCTTTTAGATAAATATAATAAAAAATCTCCTGTAGGCAACATTGATGCTGAAGGTGAAGTTTTAATTTGTAAATATGCTAAAGAGGAATATGGATGCTCTCTAGTATTTCTAACTGAGTATCCAATATCAAAAAGACCAATGTATGCAATGCCTGATAGTAAAAAGCCTGGGCTTACTAAGAGTTTTGACTTAATTTATGATGGTCTTGAAATTACTACTGGAGGACAGAGAATTCATAACTATGAAATGCTAAGACAAAATATTGAGAAATTTGGATTAAACCCAGATGACTTCTCATTCTATCTTGAAACATTCAAATATGGTATGCCTCCTCATGGTGGTCTTGCTATTGGTCTTGAAAGAATCACTTTAAAAGTATTAGGTCTTGAAAATATTCGTGAAGCTACTCTACTCCCAAGAGACTTAAAAAGACTTGAACCATAATTTTAAGGAGGAAAATGTAATGAAAGTTGAAATTAAAGATGTTGAATATATAGCTAAACTTGCTAAGCTTGAGTTTACTGAAGAAGAAACTAAAAGATTAGCTACTGAATTTGAAAGTATTTTATCCCACTTTGCTACAATAGATAAATTAGATTTAAGTGATGTAGAACTTAGCATAGATAAAAATTCAAAATCTGTTTTAAGAGAAGATAAAGCTACTCTATTTGAAGATAAAAAGAAATTATTCCAAAACACTAAGGCAATGAAGGATACTGCAATAATGGTACCTAAAATTATTGAATAGGCGGTGAAATATTAATGAAAATTGAAAAGTTAACTGTAACTGAAATTAGAGATGGAATTAAAAATGGAAGTTTTACTGCTTATGAAGTAATCACTTCCCTATTTAAGAGGATAAAAGATATTGACCCTAAAGTTCAATCTTACTTAACACTATGTGAAGAAAGTGCTATTAAAAAGGCTAAGTCTGTTGATGAAAAAATCGCAAAAGGTGAAGAGCTAGGTGCCCTCTGTGGTGTGCCTATTGCTATAAAGGATAACATTTGTATAGATAATGTTACTACAACATGTGCTTCAAAAATGCTTGAAGACTTTATTCCTCCCTATGATGCAACTGTAATTAAAAACCTTCTTAAAGAAGATGCTATCATAATCGGGAAAACAAATATGGATGAATTTGCAATGGGTTCATCTACTGAAAACTCAAGCTTTCAAGTAACAAAAAATCCATGGGATTTAACTAGAGTTCCTGGCGGCTCATCTGGTGGTTCTGCTGCATGTGTAGCTGCTGGACTTGCACCAATTTCTCTTGGTTCTGATACTGGTGGTTCAATAAGACAACCTGCTTCTTTCTGTGGTGTAGTTGGATTAAAACCTACCTATGGATTAGTATCAAGATTTGGACTTATTGCCTTTGGTTCTTCTTTAGAGCAAATTGGTCCTTTTGCAAAAAACGTTACTGATGCTGCACTTACTTTACAGGTAATTCAAGGTGAAGATCCTCTTGACTCCACTACTAATAAAGATTATGTGCCTAAAGCAGATTATTTAAAATCTATTGATGAAGGTGTTAAGAACATGAAAATTGGTGTCCCTAAAGAATTCTTTAGTGATGCCCTTGATGAAGAAGTTAAAGCTACACTACTAGATTCAATAGAAAAATTAAAGAATTTAGGTGCTGAAGTTGAAGAATTTTCTCTTCCTATAACTGAAGCTGGACTTTCAGCTTACTACATTATCTCTTCTGCTGAAGCAAGCTCAAACTTAGCTAGATTTGATGGTATTAGATATGGATATCGTACAAAGGAATTTGCTGATGTTAACGAACTTATGATTAAATCTAGAACTGAAGCCTTTGGACCTGAAGTTAAGAGAAGAATAATGCTTGGAACTTATGCTCTATCTTCTGGTTACTATGATGCCTATTATAAGAGAGCACAGAAATTACAAAAAAAATTAAAAGAAGAATTTAAAAAATCCTTTGAAAAATATGATATTATTTTAAGCCCAACATCCCCTACCCCTGCATTTAAATGTGGTGAAAGATGTAGTGATCCACTTCAAATGTACTTAGCAGATATATATACAATTAATATAAATCTTGCTGGTGTTCCTGCTTTGTCACTACCTTATAGCTTTAGTAAAGAAGGATTACCTATATCAGTACAAATCATTGGACCACATTTTGGTGAAGAAAAAATATTTAAGTTAGCTTATGCTTTAGAAAAAGAAGCAAAAGTATCAACTTTAGCAGAAATTTAAATAAGAAAGGAAGAATATAAATGAGTTTAGAAACTGTAATTGGTTTAGAAGTACATGCTGAATTAAAAACAAAAACTAAAATATTTTGCTCATGCTCTACTGAGTTTGGAAAAGAGCCAAATCACAACACTTGCCCTATATGCTTAGGACTACCTGGTACTCTTCCAGTTCTTAATGAGGAAGTTGTTGCTCTTGCTATTAAAGCTGGTAAGGCTTTTCATTGTGATATAAATAAAGTAAATAAAATGGATAGAAAAAATTACTTCTACCCTGATTTACCAAAGGCCTATCAAATTTCTCAATTTGATTTACCTCTTTGCTCTAATGGGTATGTAGAAATTGAAATTGAAGGCAAAACAAAAAAGATAAGATTAAATCATATTCATATTGAAGAAGATGCTGGAAAGCTTGTTCATGATGATACTGAAAATGCTTCATATATAGATTATAACCGTGTTGGTGTTCCTCTAATTGAAATGGTTTCTGAACCTGACTTACGTTCACCAGATGAGGCTGTTGCTTATTTTAAGGCTATAAAATCTATTCTTGAATATAGTGATATTTCAGACTGTAGAATGGATCAAGGCTCATTAAGATGTGATGCTAATATCTCTATAAGAGAGGCTGGTTCTGATAAATTAAATACTAAGGTAGAAATGAAAAATATAGGTTCATTTAAGGAACTTGAGAAGGCTTTAAAAAGAGAAGAAAAACGTCAAAGAGAACTTTATAGCTATGGTGAAGAATATAAAATAAAACAAGAGACTAGAAGATGGGATAGCGGCAAAGGAAGAACTGTTTCTATGAGAACAAAAGAAGATGCCCATGATTATAGATATTTCCCTGAACCAGACTTAGTTCCAATAATTATAGAAGATAAGCAGATTAAAGATATTGAATCATCTTTACCTGAAATGCCTAAGGAAAAGAAATTAAGATTTATAGAAAATTATAAACTTCCTGAAAAAGAAGTTTCTATATTATTAGATACAAAAGCCTTAGCAATACTTTTTGAAGACACTATAAAATGTGGTGCTTCTCCCAAATCCGTTTCTAATTGGATTTTAGGTGATCTTCTAAGGGTTTCTAAAGAAAATTCTTTTGATATATCTAAGCATAAACTAAAATTTAGTCCTAAAGATTTAGCTGACTTAATTAAGATTATTGATGATGGAAAAATCAATAAAACTGCTGGTAAGGAAGTATTTGAAGAAATGTTTACTAAGGGAAGCTCTCCTCATGATATAATCGAACAAAAAGGATTATCTCAAATAAGTGATACCTCTGCATTAGAAAAAATGATTTCTGAAATATTAGAGCAAAATCCTAAATCTATAGAAGATTTTGCTTCTGGCAAACCTAAAGCAGCAGGCTTTCTAATGGGCCAAATTATGAAAGCTTCTAACGGACAGGCTAATCCTAAAATTGCTAAAGAATTATTAACTAATCAATTAAATAATAGAATACAATAATTTATTATATATTTTAAAGACTATGGTGCTAATTAACAAATTAATTCACAAACCATAGTCTTTCTTAACATATTAATAATAATATGTACATTAACTTGTACACATTATCAACAACTTATCCACAATTATTGTGCATAACCATATTTTTTATCAACAGCCTTAAGCCCCCTTATTTTCTTGCTTTTTCTTCTTTTTTCCATTTAAGTTTTATAGTTATCAACAACCCTTCCCATTATTATACATATTATCCCACAATGTTTTGCACATATAATGCACACATTTCAACATTCAATTAACAGCTTTAGCACAAGTTATCCACAGGTACTGTGAATAATGTGGATTAATTCCATTTTTTGACTGATAAATTATTCACAATTGTCTTCTAAAGTTTATTGTGCTAATATAATCTATGTAATATTTTTCTAGGAGGGATAAAAAATGAATTCACGATCTCAAAAAGGTAAATTAATAATAATTATTACATTACTATCTATTTTATTAGTATCTACTTTTGCCTTTTTTAAATTTAAAAATGACACTAAATCTAATAATTCTTCTGAAACTAGTTCTAAGGAAGAATCAGTGTCTATAGACTCTGATACAGAAAATGATTACTCAAAAGATTCCAATAGATTTGAAGGAATAAAATTAACAAGTGAAGATGTTGGTGTTCCTGTTTTATACTATCATTCAGTATTACCTGATTCAGAAGTAACTACTCCTAATGAAGTAACCATATCTCCAGAAAAGCTAAAACAAGAACTTGAAATTGTTAAAAACTTAGGATATACAACTATTACCTTGTCTGAACTTAATGATTATCTAAATAATAAGATTGAAATTCCTGAAAAAAGTATAGTTATAACTTTTGATGATGGATATACAGATAATTATATTCATGCATTTCCTATATTAAAAGAATTAGGAATGAAGGCTACTGTATTTATGATTTCTTCTCAAATAAATAGTGGATACTATATGTCTGCTGAGCAATTAAAAGAAATGTCTGATTACGGAATAGATATTGAAAGTCATACAGACACTCATGCTTATTTAGATACTCTTTCTTATGATGAACAATTAAAAGAAATGACTGAGTCAAAAAGAAAACTAGAAGAAGTCCTTGGAAAAGATGTCACATCCATAGCTTATCCTTTTGGTAACTATAATAAAGATACAGTGAAAGCTTCCGAAGCTGCTGGATATACATTAGGTTTTACAACTAACAAAGGATTAGATAAAAGAACAAGTAACAAACTTGAACTTGATAGAATATATGTAAGTTCAACATATTCTTTAGATACATTTAAAGAAAGACTTCTAAATACAAAATAAATAAAAAGAGGTGTTTGAATAATCAAAAATCATTCAAACACCTCTTCTTTCATTAGAACAAAGTGGCTGACGCCACGCTTTTCAGCGCAGGAAGCAGCTTTGTTTTACTATGCAAAAGGTTCTAAAAGTAAAATAATTTCATATTAAAATACAATTTAATTATTTTGCTTTCAGGTTCTTTTGCGGCCTACAATTATTTTTTATCTGATTTATTATTTTGTACACTTTCATAAACATTATGAAGACTTCCAGCATTGTTTATTTGTACCTTTATATTATTTTCAACAATATAATCATCAGTTTCCTTAAGCTCTCCATACTTAAATGGATCTCCAGTTATCATTACTGTAAAACCATCCTTTGGAACCATATCATTTGACTTTGCATACTCCATAAAATCTTTTAAACACTCATCAATATTCTTATCCTGAGGGTCTACTGAATTTATCATTTCTTTTCCTTTATCAGAGGCTGCATAGCTATAAACCACTTTATTTCCTCTATTAACTTCTAGTTTTATCTGTGATGTACAATTAAAAAGAACTGTACTGCTAACTTTATTATAGCTTTTATAAGCACCTATAGATGCTAGTATAATTAGTGCAATAGCTAAGAAAATTTTAAATTTATAGTGAGCAATTCCCTTCTTTTCTAGCCCATGAGTTTCTTCTCCAATATTAACATCTTCCGATTTCTTTATCTTAAAAAATTCTCCTGAACTAGTTAATATTATTATTGATTTTTTATCTACTTTTAAAGCTAATCCTCTATAAGATAGTCCATCCTTCCTCTTATAGTCAATCACTTTACTTTTTACATCTTCTTTAGATGAGATTCTAATATATTCTTGAAGAGATATATAATTAGCATTAGCTAATATGAGCGTATATACTATTATGTAATCTTGCCAATTTTCTAAAAATCCTTTTGAAACTTTCACTGCTTTTGAAAGTGATTCAAAAGGTACTTGTTTTGTACTTTTGAATTTCTCAAGCAATGTATCTTCTTCACTAATATAGTATGATATATTTAATATTAAATTTCTTTCATTATATGTTGGAAAATGATTTATCAAATCTTTTAATAGTACCTTATAAAAATATAATTCTTTAGTTAGTAGCGATATTTCTTTCTCTCTTAACTCTGCAGCGTTACTCCCCTTTTGAGCCACTACCGATATAGTCGAGAAAACATATCTATCCCTTATAAATTCCCTCACTATTTCTAACCTCCACAAATACAATCTAAACGAGTTTTTTTCTGACATTCTTATTATTTATAATTATATCATACAAAAAATATTGTTGTTTTCGTATACCTTTAAGTAAAAAAATATATATTATAATATATACGTTTTTTGAAAGGAGTCTATTATGAGTAAAAAAGTAATATATGTAGACTTTGTTTTTAAGCATAAAAAAGTTAGTTATTTTAAATATTATATACTATATTTAATTTCAAATATAAGAAACTCTTTTAGGTCCTTTAAGAAAGTTCAAAATAAATCTTTTACTAATAACAAAAAAAGAAAGATGCTGAAATAAGTACCTCTTACTTTATATTTGTGTTAAAATATAAAAAAAATAAGAGGTGATAATATGAGAATAGGAATGGGATATGATGTACATCGTCTAGTATGTGATAGAAAACTTATTTTAGGTGGTGTTACAATCCCTCATACTTTAGGTCTTCTTGGACATTCTGATGCAGATGTATTATTACATGCAATAATGGATTCATTATTAGGTGCAGCAGCCCTTGGAGATATAGGAAAACACTTCCCTGACACTGATGAAGCTTATAGAGGAATTTCAAGTTTAGAACTTTTAAAACATGTAGGAAAACTTATTTCTAAGAACGGATATGAAATAGGAAATATAGATGCTACTATTATTGCTGAGCGTCCTAAAATAGCACCTTATATCTTAGATATGAGAAAAAATATTGCTGAAACTCTTAATATATCAATTAATGATATAAACATTAAAGCTACTACTGAAGAAGGTCTAGGATTTACAGGTAAGGAAGAAGGTATCGCTTCTCAAAGTATATGTCTTCTAAAATAATATAGATAAAAAGTCAGAAGACAATATATCTTCTGACTTTTTATTTAGACTTTCATAAAACCAATAGTAAATCTCAAAATATCTAAAACACTTCAGATAAATTTCTCTTAAGAATCTTTCTAAACTCTTCATTAACTTTTTTATCTTTATTCACATTCTTACATATTTCAGCCCATTTTTCAATGCTAACCCCTACCTTATCTTTGAACTCATTTTCACTATTAGTAAGCATTGTTGATTCTACAACAAACTCACCAAGTTCAACTGGAGTTTTAAATATTTTCATATATAAGAATTCCTTGTTAGTACCAAACCAAGTTTTATTAAACTCTCTGGCGAATTTTGGTAGTTCCGTTAAAATATCTTCTCTAGATAAACTCCACATATTCTTTACTTTGTTATAGTTATCCATCATAATCTTATATGTTTCTTTTGTTATCATACCATCATTATATCCATTTAAGATGATTTCATCTACAGGTATAGAAGGTATATCTATAACCATACCCTTTTTACAATATATCCACTTATAAAAAGCCTCTTGTAAAAATGAATATTGAATATACCCTAGTAATGATTTTACATCTGGAAAATAAGCATAAATATTGTCAATTCCATTGTTTCTACTAAATATAAGCGTATGAATATATAAAGTCTTCTTCGTTGGTAATTCATGCATAAACATATGACCTCTTATAGTCTTATGTTCTCTTATAATATTTTCCCAATAGTTGAATGAATCATACTGTTGCCTCACCTATATCCCCTCTTTCATATGTAATACTTCGTACTATATAAGATATTATATTTTAACAGATTCTATATTATTATTATACTTCGCAATTTAAACCTTTTCAATAAATATAAGTAATTTTTCCTAATCATTAATTTAATAAAATTCAAAACTTATCTGTAAAAAAATTGAATGATTTTATAAATTTTTGTATAATATATAATATAGGAACAAAGGGGGTTTATTATTGTATTTCTGTGAGATTTGTAATGAAAAAGCAGATGTTCATCATATCATTCATAGGAGTGAAGGTGGCTTTGATATAGAAATAAATTATAAGTATTTATGTCCAAAACATCATAGAGGAAAAAACGGTCCTCATAGATGCCTTGAAACTGATATTAAATATAAAATTGAACTTCAAGATAAACTATATAATATTCTAAGTAAAGAATATTATACTTCTAAAGAATTAGGCTCAATCTTAAATATACCTTCTAATACTTTAAAGCGTATTACTAAAAAAATTAAACTCTATAAAGAAGGTTATAAAAGAGATGATATAATTTTAACTTTGATGGGAAATAAACTATATTCTGAAGAAACTCTTGAAGATTTAGAGATTAAACATCTATTAGATAATATATTATAATAAAGTTACTCTGTGATATTTTAGTCCAAAATAATTTGTTAAATTATTTTGGACTTTTTATTACTTAGTTTTAACTCTTACAAATGTCTTTTTACCTATTTTTAAAACATCATTATTTACTAATTCTAAGTCTAAAGTATCTACTGCTTTTCCATTAACTTTTACGCCTCGCTGCTTAATAAGACGTCTAAATTCTCCTCCACTCTTTATAAATCCTTCTTTAACAAGCCTCGGAATTATCTCCAATAATATATTTTTTTCTACATTTATTTCTGGTACATCACTAGGTACTCCTTTTTTCATAAAAGCTTCCTTGTAGAATTCAATAGCTGCTATGCAGTCTTCTTTTGAATGATATAATCCTGTAATAATTTTTGCCAATTCAAATTTAACATCTCTAGGGTTTCTACCATTTTTAAGTTCTTTCTCTATTTCTTCTATTCTATCTGGATGCTCATCTGTAGCTAAATCAAAGTATTTTATAATTAATGAATCTGGAACTTCCATAACTTTTTTAAACATTATATGTGCATCTTCATTTATTCCAATGTAATTTCCTAAGCTTTTGCTCATTTTTTCTATTCCTTCAAGGCCTTCTAATATAGGCATAAACAAAGCTATCTGTTCCTCTTCATGCATTATTTTTTGAAGAGTTCTTCCCATTAAAACATTAAAGGTTTGATCTGTTCCACCAAGCTCTATATCTGCTTTTAATGCTATAGAATCATATCCTTGCATTAATGGGTAAAAAAATTCATGAAGCCCTATAGCTATATTATTCTTGTAACGTTTTTGAAAATCATCTCTTTCCAGCATACGAGCTACTGTTGTTGATGAAGCTAACCTTATTACATCTTCAAAATTCATCTTTGAAAGCCATTCACTATTAAAGTGTACCTCTGTTTTTTCTTTATCTAAAATTTTAAATATCTGTTCTTTATAAGTTTCTGCATTCTTTAGTACTTCTTCTTCTGATAAAGCCTTTCTACCTTTTGACTTACCAGTTGGATCTCCTATCCTTCCAGTAAAATCTCCAATAACAATTACTGCTTTATGCCCTAAATCTTGCATCTGTTTTATCTTACGTAATACTACTGCATGCCCTAAGTGAATATCTGGTGCACTTGGGTCAAGACCAAGTTTAATTATTAAAGGCCTATTTTCTCTTTCACTCTTTTCTAGCTTTCTTCTTAGGTCTTCCTTATTAACCAGATTATCCACACCTTTTGTGATAATTTTAATTTGTTCATCAATTGATACTTTCATTTTAAACTCTCCTATACTAATAAATTTATTTAATATAGCAAGATCTATAAGATAATCAAAAGCACTTATCTTTTTAATGAAAAAATCCCGCCCTTCGTTTAATAAACAAAGGGCGGGAATATATATTCACGCGTTACCACCTTAATTTCATAGACAATTCGCATTATCTACCTTTTCAAGTACTCCTTTTATTATAGGGTTATACTCTAGCACTATAACGTGTGCAGGTTACGTCACATCCTACTTTTTTAATTTCAGTGTGAAGCTCCAAGATGTATTCATAATCAGCCTTTCCATGCACCTCTCATCAACCGGTAACTTTCTGTTTGTACTATTCTGATAATTACTTGTTCTTTTCTCAGCTTTTATTTATCCTATACTCCGAAATATAGACTCCTCTATAAATCTTAGTTATGCATCAGTATTAAATTATACTAATTATATTGCTTTATACCTAAACTGTCAACAAATTTTAGATAATAAAAAAAATGCTTAAACCTTAAGCATTTTAAATGGAGCGGGTAGTGGGAATCGAACCCACCTTTCCAGCTTGGAAGGCTGGAGTATTACCGATATACGATACCCGCAAATTTCAACTGGTGCAGATGAAGGGAGTCGAACCCCCACGCCTAAGGCGCTAGATCCTAAGTCTAGTGCGTCTGCCAATTCCGCCACATCTGCATCTCTGTAAA
>NZ_FPBY01000121.1 GCF_900116755.1 Clostridium sp. DSM 8431 | reverse complement strand
AAGGTATCTTTGAACATTTTTGTTCTTTCCGTTTTTAACTATGTATTTATTATGGCAATGAGGGCAAATTAATTTTGAGTCTTCTTTAATTGAAGATAATTCAATTAGCCTACTTATATCCATAATTAATTTTCTTTTTGAGGGATTACTCATAGGTTTTATTATTTCTAATACATCATTGTAATTATACGAATTCAAATACATCATCTCCTAAAAAATCTTTGTTAAGATGATTGACATATTTTATCACTTTTATTCATAATACAGCCAATATTATTTATATGCATTTTACAATAATGAAGAAAATAATTCAGAAACCCCTTCCTTAATTTTTACCATTCTACTTCTACTATTGTATTCTTCTAAAGTAAGTTCAGTAGACTTTTTAATATCCTCTTCAAAAGCTTTTCTTTGTTTTTTAGCAATTTCTTTTGAATATATAAGAGCATTAACTTCAAAGTTTAACTCAAAACTTCTGATATCCATATTAGCTGTTCCTATAGATGTAATAGAATCATCTATTAGTACCATCTTAGAATGAAGGAAAGAATTTTTATCATAATGATAAACCTTTATTCCATACTTTAATAATTCACTTGCATAAGACAAATTAACCCAATATACAAAAGGATGATCCCCCTTACCTGGAATCATAATTCTTACATCAACACCACTAAGAGCTGCAAGCTTTAAACTATCATTAACACTGTTATCAAGTACTAAATATGGTGTTTGTATATAAACATATTTTTTAGACTTTTGAATCATTTTTACATATGTAAGCTTAATTTCATGAAGATCTTTAGCATTCGGAACACTACTAATTATTTGTACTCCTTCGCCACCCTTTTCCTTATCTGATAAGATAATTTCTTTTGATAAGTCAACATTTTCCTTAGACGCGTATTTCCAATCTGCTAAAAATCTAAGATTTAAATCAACAGTTGCATATCCATTAATTCTTATATGAGTATCTCTCCAATATCCAAATCGTTTATTCTTTCCTAGATATTCGTCTCCAACATTAAAGCCACCAACATAACTAATTTCATTATCTATAATTACAATTTTTCTATGGTTTCTATGGTTCATATTTATATTAAAAGGTTTTATATGAGATGGAAAAAATTCTGCTATCTTAACTCCAGCCTCTTCTACATCTCTTAATTTCTTCTTGCTTAGTTCTCTGCATCCAAGAGAATCATATAGAAACTTAACCTCTACCCCTTCTCTTGCTTTATCCTTTAATACATCTAATATACTAGAACCTAATTCGTCTCTTTTAAATATATAGAACTGAATATTAATGCTCTTTTTAGCAGTCTTTAAATGTTCAATCATATCATTAAATAATTCTTTTCCATCATTAAAAACTGTAATTTTATTTCCTTCTCTATAGGGAGAGTATGACATATTTTCTAAAGAATTAACCATATCTATATTTTCTTTGTCAACATTATTACTCTCTAATATATTCCTCTTTTCATATTCCTCTTTAAATTTTTTATACATATTTCTATCAGATTGTCTTATACCATACATGCTAGATTGATTAATTTTTCTTCCTATAAACATGAAAAGAACAAGTCCTAAAACAGGAATAAGATAAAAAATTAAACTCCAAGCAACTATGCTATTAGCAGATCTTTTTTCTTTAAAAATCATATAAAGAATAGCCAAAAAATCTATTATATTAGAAATTCTAAAAATAATATTTATTATCAATGTACTTTCCTCCAATCTTTATCTTTAGTTTTATATAGCATAAAAAATAATACTGCCGTATAAAATTATACAGCAGTATTACTCCCTTACAAAATCGCATCAATTACTTTTTTTCTCAAAAATAATATAATTCTCTATTATTTTACCCATGATATTACTTTTTGATGCAAATAAATTTTTATCGTCTATGAATATTATCGTATATACTCTACTTTTCTTAATGTTTTTTCAATATTTATACATATTAATTTTCAACCTAATAAATTTAAAAATTATAGTATTACCTTAGCAAATTCCATATTATCAAAACCATTTTCTTGTATATACTCTAAAATTTCACTTCTATAATTTCTATCATGCTCAAAAGCTTTTACAAATACTTGAACAAACTTAATTATATCCTTTTTCGAGTCTTCCCCATCCTTTAAATACATACCAACTAAATAAAATTTCATTAGTGCATATCTAAATACAAGCATTATATAACCTTCAAACATAAAATCACTTTCTGAAAAAGGAAATAGATTGTTATATATAAAGTTAACAAAATAGTTTTCAAATATATAACTATGTTTATTAATAAATTTCTTTGTATATTCTTTATATGCATCTATGTACATATCTGCATTTTTTTCTAAATCGGAATCTTTTTTAACATTAAAGCCTTCTAAAGCTTTTATTGTCATAGTTCTAAACTTCTCACTATCAACCTCTTCAACAATATTTAAAGAATCAACTACATTCTTAAAAAATGATATTTGTGATAAATAGTTATTTTCATCTTCTTCATAGAATTTTGCACTTTCATATATATCATATTTATCAATAATTACTGGTATTTTTTCTGGATCTTCTTCACTTATTTCTTCTAATATGCTTAATAAATCACCTAAAACATATAATCTTTTATTTAAATCTAAACCTCTATATTGAATTATTTTTATTGCAATATTTCTTATTTCTTTAAAGTACTTAATTGGGGTACCTTCAAATTCTCTATCCTTAGTTTCAAGAACTCCTGACATTGTGTACTTACCTAAAGATCTTTTTTCTGTTTTAAATTGTATTTTATCTTTGCTACTTAAAACAATTCTAGCTGCTTCTGGGCATGATAAATCAAGGACCATTTCATAATGATTGTCCACTTTATTTACTACTCTTGGAAATTGTCCACATACACTTGAAAGATAATCTTCTCCAAGTTTTTCTTGTATTTTACAATAATTATTACAATTTAAGAAAGGACATCTCTTTTCTTTATTTAACTTAATTCTTCCATAATCAAGATCTTCATTAGTACATTCACTATTATTGCAAACATTTTTTTGAAACATCTTTTTCATTTCTTCATCTTTAACTTTAAAATATTTTTTAAAAGTTGCTCTATCAACATCAATATCCCACCCAACACAACAAGTATCTTCACATTCTCCGCCTATACATTTAAACTTATCTAAATATTCAGGATACACCATATTTACTAATTTACTCATTATCATCTTCCTTATCAAAACTATTTGTTATTTATTATAATATTTCTATACTTTATAAAGAATATAAAAAGGTGTATCTCTACACCTTTAAAATTTATTTATCAATTTTTTATAACTTCTATCTTATATCCATCTGGATCTGTAACAAAATAGTAGTCTGGTTTATGCCCTGGAAGTCCTTTTAACTCTGTAACTTCATAGCCTAAAGCAATATGTTTATCTCTCATTTCTTCTAAGTTATCTACTCCAACTGCTATATGACTATAACCATTTCCTAAATCATAAGGTTTTTCAACATCATAGTTATAAGTAAGCTCTACTTCATAGTCACATCCTTCATGTGCTAAGTATACTAAAGAAAACTTATTTTCAGGGAAATCTTTTCTTCTTGTTACTTTTAACCCTAATGCTTCTTCATAAAATTTCAATGATTTATCTAAATCTTTAATTCTTATACATGTATGCAACATTCTAAATGCCATAACTTATTCACTCCTGTCATAATATCATGTTTACTTAACATTGTATTATACAGATATGTTTTAGTCCATACTTTTCTAACTTGTAAAAGTTTCTTTATCATTATAAAATTGAAAATTAATATTCATGTTGTCTTACTTTACCTTCTCACACATCAAAAATTTTTTTAACATCAATTACTACTCCTCTATAATCATTTTTAGGTCTATCATTAATTAAAGCAGCCGGCACCGTCCATTCAATATTATTTACAACTTTCCTTGATTCTATCTCTACAGGTAACATTTGAATTAATGTCTGAACTCCTCTAAATATACCTTCTGGAGTATATCCAATAAGCTTAATCATATTTATATCAATATCTAAAATATATCCTTCAAGTCCTAAACTCTCATCACTATTTATAGTAGTTAAAACAATGCTATTTTCCTTTGGAATTCCTCCCTTTATTAATTTAAAATCATACCCTGTAGGAAGCATAACCTTCATCTTCATATATGTACAAATATTTAATATTTCATTTGATTCAATATCATTTCTTCCTTGAAAATATATTTCTGTATCATTAGTGAACTTAAAATCACCATTTCTAGTTTTATATGTTGCAGCTTTAACTTCTGTAAACATAGATAATGTAAGTAATAATATCCAAAATAATACCTTGCATTTTTTCTTCATAAATTCACCTCTAATATAAATATACTTAATATTATTTTTTCACTTATTAGCAAAAATTATTCTATATAAAAAGGTAGACTTTGCTACCCTTTTACTACTTTTTAACCATATTTTCACATTCCCTCATTTGTTCATCATATATTCTTATTTTTTCATCTAACCTTAGTAAAGTTGCCTGCATATCATTAATTCTATCTATTAATAATTCCCTTTGTTCTTCTAAAATATTGTGTCTTGCTTGTATTGTGGAATCTCCCTTTTGAAATAAAGCTACATATTCCACAAGAGCTTCTATAGATAGTCCTGCATTTCTCATGCACTTAATAAAATTAACCCAATTGCATTCCTCTTCACCATAATCACGAACACCACTTGAATTTCTTGGAACAGCTGGAATAAGTCCTATTCTTTCATAATATCTTAATGTATCTGCAGTTAATTCATATTTTTTACTTACTTCTGAAATTGTCATTTGTTAATTCACAGCCTTTCTTATAGCCATTTTTTATATCATCTTCCGATTCTTTTACCAAAGAACCATCTATTGCTATTGGTTTTTCAATTTTTGCTTCGGGGCACAAGGCTTTAAGCTCATCTATACTTTCTCCTAAAGCACCTCCACCATGAGTACAAAATGGTCTTATTACTTTTCCTTTTAAATTATTATATTTTTCAATAAATGTCCATACATGCATTGGCATAGTATGACAATAATTGGGATACCCTAAATAAATTGTATCATATGCATATATACTTCCTAAAGTATCCTGAAAATCTGGTCTTGCATCTTCTGCTATATGCTTTTTAGCCTGTTTTACACATTCATGATAATCCGTAGAATACTTTTCTACAGGCTCTATTTTAAACATATCTGCTCCTTAAATTTTCTCTTACAATATAACTATCCAACTTAGAGTTAAGTCTAAGTCAAAGCAAAAAGTTAGGAAAGTAATAAAAAAATATATTACCTTCCTAACTTTAAATTTTGTCCTTACTCTCCTAAAGCTTGTGATAAATCATAGATTATATCATCAACATGCTCAGTTCCTATTGATAATCTTACAGTATTAGGTTTAATTCCTTGTTCTAATAATTCTTCTTCATTTAATTGTGAGTGAGTAGTTGTTGCTGGATGTATAACTAAAGATTTAACATCTGCTACATTTGCTAGAAGTGAGAATATTTCAAGCTTATCAATAAATTCTTTAGCTTCTTTTTCTCCACCTTTAACTTCAAAAGTAAATATTGAACCTGCTCCCTTAGGGAAGTACTTATTATATAAATCATGATATGGACTATCTGATAGTGATGGATGATTTACATTTTCAACCTTTGGATGATTATTTAAGAATTCAACTACTTTTAATGTATTTTCAACATGTCTTTCAACCCTTAATGAAAGTGTTTCTAATCCTTGTAAAAGAATAAATGCATTAAATGGACTAATTGCTGCTCCTGTATCTCTTAAAAGGATAGCTCTTATTCTTGTAATATATCCTGCAGGTGCTGCAGCTTCTGCAAACTTAACTCCATGATAACTTGCATCTGGTTCTGATAATTGTGGGAACTTACCTGATGCCACCCAGTCAAATTTACCAGAATCAACTATTACACCACCTAGAGAAGTTCCATGTCCTCCAATAAACTTAGTTGCTGAATGAACAACTACATCTGCACCATGTTCAATTGGTCTGAAAAGATATGGTGTTCCAAAAGTATTATCAACTATTAGTGGAATTTTATGTTTATGAGCTATTTCAGCTATAGCTTCTATATCTGCTATATTGGAGTTTGGATTACCTAAAGTTTCAATATATAATGCTTTAGTATTTTCTTGAATTGCATCTTCAAAATTTTGAACATTATCAGGATCAACAAAAGTTGTAGTTACTCCATATGATTTTAAGGTATGTGCAAATAAATTATATGATCCTCCATAAATTGTTTTAGCTGAAACTATATTATCTCCTGCCTTAGTTATATTTAATATGGCATAAGTTACAGCTGCTGCCCCTGATGAAACTGCAAGTCCTGCCACTCCACCTTCTAATGCTGCTACTCTCTTTTCAAATACATCTTGAGTTGAATTAGTAAGTCTTCCATAAATATTACCTGCATCAGCTAAATTAAATCTTGCAGCTGCATGATCGCAATTTTTAAATACATAAGATGTTGTTTGATAAATTGGTACTGCCCTAGAATCTGTTGCTGGATCTGGTTGTTCCTGTCCAACGTGTAATTGTAATGTTTCAAATTTTAATTTTCTTTCTTCTTTACTCATATTTTTGCCCCCTAATTTATTTAAAAATTTATACCAAATTCAAATTAAAAGTTTTTATTTCCTCAGTTTTAAATGTAAAAAACTGCCTTCTAAAGATAAGAAGACAGTTTTAATAAATTTATACTTAACATTCTTATCTTTCAGATACAAATAGTATCTGCAGGAATTAGCACCTTAAATTAAAATAATAATTCAGGTTGCCAGACGTCACAGGGCCAGTCCCTCAGTCTTTCTTGATAAAAACTATTTAATTATTCTTAGTATACCTATTAACTTTATATGAATTATTATATAATCAACATTTTCTAATGTCAATAGTTTTTTAATTTATTAATTAAATATAATTAATTTTAAATATATTTAATTAACAACATTGAATTCCTGATTAATTACTTATATAATCAACCTTATAGTTATTTTAAGTTATTTTTAAAATTTAATTATAAAGAGGTAATAAAAGATGAAGAACAAAATGGCTGACGCCACGCTTTTCAGCACAGGAAGCAGCTTTGTTTTGCCATGCAAAAGGTTCTAAAAGTAAAATAATTTCATATTAAAATACAAATTTATTGCCGTAACATTTATTTTAAGTACCTTTAATCCTATTCAAACCCTGATTCTTGCCTTTATTGTACAAGCACGTCACTTCTTTTATGGAATTTCTATGTTAGATAAATTTAAAAACACAGGTTGTTTATGTCTTTCATATAATTATTTAACTACTGTTATTGGGGCACCCCTTGGTGGAATCCTCGGATCATTAATTAAGTTTAATACTGAAGGTATAAGCTTTGTCATGACTTCAATGTTTATAGTAATTCTTCTTGAACAATGGTTAAAATAAGAAAAACACTATAATGCATTAATAGGAATTATATCGTCTATAACATATCTTATTATTTTCAAAGCAGATAAATTTATGATTACAACACTAGTTTCAATTATTCTTTTACTTACAATATTTAAAAAGACAATTATAAAAAAGGAGTTTTTTAAAATTAGCTTATATGAACAAATTATTACTATATTCTTATGTGTAATTGGCACAATGCTCACAAGGTTTCTTCCTTTTTTAATATTTTTACCCAAAAGACCTATACCTAAGTACATACAATACCTAGGAGATATTCTTACTTCTGCTCTTTTTGGCACGCTAGTTATTTATTCTCTTAAAGATATAAATGTATTATCTGGAAACTATGGTATTCCAGAATTAATATCTATTTTTATAGTAGCATTCATTCATTTATGGAAAAGAAAAATGATGCTTTTAATAATAAGTGGCACTGCTACCTATATGATATTAATTCAATTTATCTTTTAATATGGCTGTATTTTTATAGTATGGTCAAATCAATTATATTTAGTTGTATTTATCTAAGTGTAGCCTTAATGTATAAAAAAGATAGCTTTCTTTTTATCTGAAAGCTATCTTTTTCATTATCTACATATTAAATTAATGCTTTTAGTGCAACTAAATCAAAGAAATTAACATTTCCATCTTTATTTACATCTGCATTTTTTTCAGTAATAACTATATTAGATTCTTTACCACCATTATTAACATACTTTCTTAATAAAGTGTAATCACTTAAGTCAATTACTCTATCGCCATTTACATCTCCATACATTACCTTTGGTACATATCCTGATTCTTTATAAGCTTGTAATACTTTTGAATAAGCAGGTTTTGCTGTATAATAATCAGAATATAGTAAAGGTCTTTGTGCTGAACGCCAAGAATCATCATCAGCTATTCCCCAGAATATAAGAGCAGTGATTTTTCCTAAAGTTTCGCTTTCATCACTTTCTTTTTTAATCTTCATAACTCCAGTCATTAAATCATAATAATACTTAGCTTGAGTATCAAAGTTGTTACAAGTTGCATCAAGTTCTGTAATTTGAACTTCAAACCCTTCATTTACAAACTTTTGTAATGCATTAAGATAGTGAGATACATTGCTTGGATAAAGACCTATATGAGATTGCATACCAATACCTGCACATACCTTTTTATCTGCATTAATATTATTTATAAGTGTTATTACATTGCTAACTTCATCGTATGTGTTATAGTCATTGTAAAATAATTTTACTTTATCTTGAACACCATACTTTTCTAATTCATCATAGGCAATGTTAAAAGCTTGTTTTACGAAATCTGGATTAGTATTAACTCCTCCATAAATATTCAACCATCCTGAATTATTAGCATGTAAATATTCATTTACTACATCCCATGCATAAACTGCCTTGCTATATTGTCCTGTATAAACATGGTCCATTACGCTTCTAATGTAGAATTCCATTCTCTTATTCATAGTATCTTTGCTTACATAAGCGCCATTATCTGAATATCCATCTCTGAAGAATCTATCTGGTGTTTGTTGATGCCATACAAGAGTATGTGCTCTAAATGAGAAACCATTGTCTGAAGCTGTTTTTAACATAGAATCTACTGTAGTAAAGTCTAATTTGGGAACTGTAGATTCTGAATATCCTTCAGGAATATAATATCCAAGGCTCTTTGCTTCATCTACTGATATAGTATCAGTTGAATTCATAATTGCATCTGGTTTCATTTCATTTCCTGGAGTAACACTATTATGCTCTATTTGTAGATACTTAACTACGCTTGGATTAGCAAACTTAGCTGCTGATACAGCTGCTCCAACATGATCAAAAGCTTGTCCATAATTAGTTAATAAGTTATCATCAGCAGAAATACTATTATCTAAATATGGATCTCTATCATCATATTTAAATTTAACACTATTAATAGTTACTGAAATTTGATTAGATTCCTTTGACATAATTCCTACATGGTCAACCATTTTATTAGTTAATTTTGAATCTGTTGTAAAAGTACACTCACCATTATTTTTAAAATCATATTGTACAGCTAATTCTTCATTATCTGTATTATATAACTTAAAACATGTTTTTCCATTTGTACAATTTCCACTAAATGTTACACTTGGGCATTTGCTCATATCTAAAGTTTCTGGAAGCTGAAATTGAATTTCCTTCCATAAACCTGTAAATGTAGCATTTAAATTAGTTCCTGAAATGCTATATTCTGTTCCTCTTGCTAATAGGAAAGACATTTCAGAAAAATCATATGTTTTATAAGTATAACCATCTGTGCCTTTTATATCTGCTGCACTAGCACTGAATGGTATAAGTAAAGTGAAACATATAGCAGTTATAAAGGCCATTACTAAACTTGTTAGTTTTTTCATAAAAATCCCCTCTCTTTAATTCATTTTTTAGAATAATTTTAATACAAATTATTCCAATCACTTCACAACTATTATACTTTTCCTTGTCATTAAAGTATTCACTTTTTCGTAAAAGAGAGGATTTTCTTCTTAATTTAAAAAAATCATGAACAAAGTGGCTGCGCCACGCTCCCTTCGGGAAACTTAGTTGTAAGTAAAAATTTAAAAGCATAGGATGCTCAAAATCCTATGCTTTATCTTTATCCTCGATATTTCTTTCCATAAACTCCATCATATTTTACAGGTCTCATTATACCGCCGCATTTTTCGCACGAAAAACAAGGGGGTTCATCTATATTACTTTGATCCATCTCATCAAAGTACTCTACAACCTCCTTAGGAATATCTTCTTCCATACCACATTGTGTAC
>NZ_FPBY01000264.1 GCF_900116755.1 Clostridium sp. DSM 8431 | reverse complement strand
GAGAATCCACAAAAAATTTGCATAAAGATATAAAATTGAGAAAAACTTAGAATTTAATAGATTTTGTCCAATATAAAGGGGTTAATCCGATATGATATTTCCTGAATATCCAAAGCTTTTTTCAGATGTTTGGGGTGAAGGATCAAAAGCAATTTTATCTAAATATCCATCTCCAGAAGAATTACTATCGCTAGACATAAACGTAATTGTTAAAGAACTACATAATGCTAGTCGCGGACAGCTTGGCTACGCCAAAGCGGAAAAGATTCTTGAATGCGCTACACATTCTTTTGGAATTAATTATAGTTCAGATATACTATCTTTTCAAATAAAACATATGATGGGTATTATTTTAGAAACAGAAAAACAACTTAAAGTATTAGAATGTAAAATTGAAGAATTGTATTTATCATTAGACTGTACATTAACTTCTATTCCAGGAATAGGTATAACATTAGCAGCGATTATTGTTAGTGAAATCGGAGATATATCTCGTTTTAAAGATGCTCCTAGTTTAGTAGCCTTTGCAGGTATAGATCCGACTGTTAAGCAATCTGGCACCTACAATTGTAATAACAATAAAATGTCAAAGCGCGGTTCTCCTTATCTTAGAAGAGCTCTTTGGTCTGCTGCTAAATGTTCCTATTTATTTGACCCTCAGCTTAATGCTTATTACAATAAAAAACGTGAGGAAGGCAAACATCATAACACCGCAATTGGTGCCGTTTGCCATAAACTCACACATATAATATATGCTATAATGCGAGATAACAAACAATATGTTTCTCAATAGCCATATATTATTCTAAGTATTAACTATTATTTCAAGTTTTATTCACCTTTTGGAGCTTGTCCCTCAAAAAGGTTTATTAATCATGCCTAAATTTATATAATTATTTCTAATTTTGTACTTTCCTAAAAATAATTATATAAATTTAAAAAATGAAGCTTTACATAGCTGGTCTCAATCCATAACTTCATAATATCTTCTTTTTCTTTAGATAATTCAGCTTGTCCATTTTCTGAAAGTATCATTTTTTTATCTAAAATAACTCCTGATTTTTCTTTAGGAATTACCGTAAAGTTAGGTAAACATGGCACAGCAAATTCACTATATGAGTTTCTTAAAAGTGGACTGCATTTATCTATAAATTTATCAATACCTTCAGTAGCTATATTATTAAACGTTGTTTCTTCCTTAGTTTCAAAACTGAAGAATAATTGAATTTTATACTTTTGAACCTTGCTTAATAAAACAGATAAATCTTCTATTGTGTTAGCATCTGATTTATCAGTCTTTTTATTAGATTTAAATCTTTCTCTTCTAACTTTATTCTTATTTTGAGCATTAAGCTCTAATGAAGGTACTATTCCAAACCATACAGTATTAGAGAAATCATTTTTATCATTTACTGAACTTAAGTAAGTTTCTAATCTTGTAACATTCTTAGAATTAACTAAATTATTTAACTTATTGTTTGTAATAAGTAAACTTGGTTTCATTCCATTATTCTTTGTTTGATACTGATCAAAGAACATCTTAACCCCTAATATTTTTTCTATTAATGGTTTTACTGTCTTTATAAAATCATCTTTTGAACTCTTATAAAAATCTAAATAAGTATTCTAGTTTTCTACTTCCACATCAACATCTATGGAACTTTCCATAGTAGATGTTAAAGGACAAAATGTTCTAATAACTAAGCTCTTAACATATTTAGATTCACTTACTTCATCATAATCATCTTCAAAGGCTTCAATAAGTCCTTGATTAGCATTATCATCAATTGCGACTAATGCTGTTTCTTCTTTCTTTGGAGCTTCTAAAACTTTAAGTTCTCCATTTTCTCCCATACTTAAAAGACCTAATGAGAAGGATTCTTCTGAAGAATTATCTCCTTCACTTCCTAAAAGTAATCTTGTTTTTATATCTTCAATTGCTAAAGGAAGCATTGCCATTATGTTGTTATAATTTGAACTTGCTTCTTCAAACATATCATTAAGCTTGTCACCTAAATCAAGTTTGCTTGGATCTTCATCATCTAAAGCCTCATATTTGCTGTATGTATATTGAATTTCTTTTCTTGTTTGTTTTATATCATCCATTACCTTCTTTGGCGAAATCATATCAAGAAGATTTTCAAATTTAAAATCTACATTAGCAATTCCCTGAGATCTTTTAGTATCAATTAAAGTAAAAAGCATCTTTAAAAAGTCATTCGACTGATTAATTGGCATTTCACTTATCATATCTTCAGGAATATTCTCAGGCTTTTGTAAGGTATACATTACTTTTTGAGTTATAGCATTGAAAAATGAATACACTACTGGATCAAACTTATCTAAAAATTCTTCAAAGCTATTAACTAGTAAGTTTTCATTAATCTCTTTTATCTTGTCATCATTTAAACTGCTTAATCCTTTAGTATCACCAACTAAAGTGATTAAATCTAACTTTTCAGGATTTATTCCTCAAATAATATAGTCCTATTAGTCTGTTGAATTACATCCATATACTACGGTCTCCTTTTTGTCTTTCTTGTTTTTTCTTATTTTTATATTATAGTATTTTCTGTATTTTTTTCATTGTACACTTTTTTTCTCTAATATAGACAAAATTTTTCCTATATTTTTGAGCATTATAATATAATTATTAAACTTTTCATTATTATACCCCTATTATTAAATATATGGTATTTAAGCAAAAATAAAACATAAAGTTTTTGGAGATAAATAACACATTTTAAAATGTTTTTACAGCTAAACTATATAACCCAAAAAAATAATAATTATAAAAACATTTAGCTTATTTAACGTTTACAAAATTACAAAATAAAATTGAATGAATGAATTTTTTTGGCTCAATTACTAAATAGAGTGATAAATAAAACAAGCTATTCAAATATAGGTGGACGTCCTTTAAAGTTCGTATTTATATAAGGATGTTCTCCC
>NZ_FPBY01000118.1 GCF_900116755.1 Clostridium sp. DSM 8431 | reverse complement strand
TTAATAAACTATACTTATTGCAAAATGTATTCTAATAATTCTTATCACTTCAATACTGGATATAAATCTGCTAAGAAGGATCTACAAAAATCTAAAGTAATATTTATTTATGAAGCTGTCGCAAGCGGTACGCCGATAGAAGAAATTTTTGAGTCATTAAAAATAGCTTAGGATTCTGTTTGGTTACTTGACTGTAAAATTTTTCAAGTAAAAATGCACTATCATAGTTAGATGTTATATCTCCATCTTCATAATCTGAAGCTGTTACTCCCAATGTTATATCAAAACTATCTCCTTCAGTTATAAATATCTATGATAACCCTTTAAATACTGGAACCTTATTTGTTACTGTAATAGTTCTTATAACTTCTCTTACATTTCCATCACTGTCTTTAGCTATATAAGTATATAAGTTAATTTATAAACTCCATTTGTTCCTGAAGCTGGCTTTTCTACTTTTCCTGTAACCTTTATTTCTACTGTCTTATCTATATCATCTGTAGCTGAAACTCCATCTAGATATCCTTTTGCTATAAATTCATCAACTTCTCCCACTGTTATCTTCTTATCATCTGCTCCAATTATAGTTGGCGCTATATTTGATGTTTTTCCAATAACAATAACTCTTCTAGTCATTTTTGTTATATTTCCATCCTTATCTTGAACTGAATACTCTAAAGTATTTAATCCAACAGGAAGCTCTGATGATTTTTCACTAGGATATGTTATAGAAGTAATCTCTCCATCTTCTTTATCTTCTGCTATAACGTCCTTTGTTAAGTCAACCTCTTCACCTTCTAATATAATTAAATCAGTTAATCCTGAAATAACTGGCGCATGATTACTTACAGTTACTTGTCTTACTACCTTTGTAGATATACCCAAACTATTTTTAACTTCATATACAAGTTCAAAAACTTCACTTGTTCCAAGAGCTGGTCTTCTAGCTTCACCTGTTACCGTTATTTCTGATTTTAAATCTACATTTTCATATGTAGCTGTAACCTTGTCTAATTTTCCAGTTTCATTAAACCTATCTATATCTGATGCACTTATTGTAATATCATCTACACCCTTTATAACTGGTGCAAATTCTTCTGATTTTACAGTAGTTCCTGATAAACTTCCTATTTCATTCAACTTATTTTTTGCAGAAACTTTTACAGTTATATTTTGATTTAAGTACTCTTCAGTAACTTTAAATTCATTATTTGTTTCTTTTAATACTTCATTTCCATCTGCATACCAAGTATAAGTTAGTTCTTCGCAGCCTTCAGTTAAATTTGATATATCAGCAGATATTATACTTCCAACAATAGCACCCTGTGGAAGGCTTACATCTCCTTCAATATCATCACCATCTTTAACTACATATATAGGTTTTTCTATAATTTTATTATTTTTCATATCAGTAACTCTTAAAGTTAACTTTCCATGAACCTTTTCTGGTTTGTAAATTTCTAAAATTACTTCACTATATTCATCATTTTCTAATTCTACATGGAATCTTACCCCTAATGCTGTTGTAAACAAATCAAAGTCATCAAATTCTCCAGTCACATTACCATCTTCATCAATAACCTCAACCTTAAGATGATCTATAGCATCCATTACATCCATATTTTTGCCTTCTTCATCTTGGTACTTAATTTTATAAAAATATTCATTATAAAATTCACCAGGAGCTATTACTGGATTTTCAATTACCTCTGAAGTATTCTCATACCAGTCTATATTAGTTAATTCTTGACCTTCTTTAATGGCAGACCAGCTTTTTGTATTTCCTACCTCAGCTTCTTCTATTCTATAATTAGTATTTCTATCTATAAGAGTAAACTCTCCAGTAGATTTAGAATATGCTTTTACATAGTCATGCCCTTCTTCTAATGGAGCTACATACTCCACTCCACAATTATTTAATCTAGTTGCTCCACTTACAGTACCTATAATATTTAAAGTTTGTTTATTATTTAATAATATAGCAGATCCTTTTATATCATCACTTGATTTAATAGCTCCAATAAAATTCCCATTAATTAAAGGATTCATTGTCAAATTTCTAAAGTCAATTACAGCATTATTTAACAAAGTAGCATTATCAACATTAAATTCACTATTCTTAGGAAGACTTACCCTCGCATTTTCCTCCATATACAAATTATTAATTCCATTAAGATTTAATAGTGCACTAAAGAAATCTTTCTTTAATGTTACATCTAAATTTCCTATATGATTTGTTTTATCAAACTCTGTAACATTAGCTTTAGATGATAGATTTACCTTTACATCTCCTTTTAATATTCCTAAATCTCCACCAGTATATATTGTAGTATCTACTAATTTTCCATTAAGATTAATTTCCACATCCATCTCTCTATCATTCCAGTAATCTCCTGCATATATTCCTGAAATCTTAGTTTCATTAGTAGAATTAATAATATTAATTACAGCTTTTTTTCCCATTTCACCTGTATTTTTATAAGCTCCACCACTTATATAAGGTCTTTTATTCTCTTGATCTGCATTTGTACCAAGTTTAGTATTTACCTTATCTAAAGTTAATTCATGCCCTGCAGCATAGATTGTTGCACCTTTAGCAACTTCTTCTCCTAAAAGTCTTGAATTTATTTTTTTATTTACGCTTCTACCCAAAATAGTTTGCGGAAGCATCTCTAACCTCATATTTTTAAAAGTAACATTTGCTCCTAATTGAATTGGAGATCTTAAATATAAGCCATCGAATTCAGTATTACCTTCTATAGTAATATTCTTATTTATATATAATGGCAGGGGTGATTCATCTACATGTGTTTCATATTTAGTATATAAAACAGTACCTATAAGCTTTATAGTCCCACCATCTTCAACATTTTTTAAAGCAGTACGTATATTTTGATAAGGATTCTCAAAGCTTCCATTTCCATCATTTAAATTTCCTTCTCCACCTGTTACATATATTACTTGCTCAGATTTGTTATTTTCATTTGCTATAAAAACTTCTTTATCGCTATTTTCAATTGCTTTTGCTACTTCAGTTCCTTGAACATTATTCATGGCAATCAAAGTTGATAAAACTAAAAGTGTAAGTTTTTTATTCATAATTTCCCTATTACCCTCTCATATCCCTATATTCTATATTTTCATCATAGTTCATATACTTTTTTTAATTATCGAATCATAAGAAAGAAAAGTTTAACAATTTTCAACATTTCATGTCGAAAATATGCAAAAAAAGAGTTTAGAAACTTGGATTAAATTTATTCAGTGTTTATTAAATCAATACTCTATTTCTAGAACCACAAATGAACTAAATATTTCTATAGGTACAGCATTTATATGGCGCCATAAACTTTTAGATGCTATTAGTGAAAAATATGCTTTAACTACTTAGCAGCTCTTTCCAAATTTATATTTGCACAAATTAGGAAATATCCAGCAAAAATAAAAGGTGGGCATCCTTATTTAAATGCAAACTTTAAAGGACGTCCATCAATACTTTATCGCCTATTTTAACTGTTGCAACTCCTTTTAATTTATGAGGAAAAGCTTTTTCATATAATTAATTTTGGTCATTTGTCCTTAACTTACATTTCAATACTTCTCTTACATAATTATTGTGCTATAATTAGTATACTTTATTCAATGTACTAGAAGTAAGGAGACATAAAATGAATAGCTTATTCTACTTTTTAGATACTTGTCCTAACAATATAAAAAGTAAGTTTGAAAACGTTAATTTTAATACTTTTGACAAGATACTTAAACAAAATGAAATTTGTAATTTTGTATATATTATAAAGAAGGGTAAAGTTAAAGTTTACTCCATAACTCCAACTGGAGTTATATATCTTGAAAGAACCCATTGTGAAAGCGGACTATTTGGTGAATTAGAAATATTTTCTGATATGCCTGTATTAGATTATGTAGAAGCCCTTGAACCTTGTGAAGCTATTAAGATTTCAAAAAAATCCTTCTTTGAATGGATTAAAGCTGACAGCGACTTTTCTCTATATGTGCATATTCAACTTTCAAAAAAAATGTATCATGCTTCTATTAATACAAAAACCAATGCTACTTATAGCTTAAAGTATAGAGTTTTATTTTTCTTATGGAATTTCTTTAATGACCATAATTTAGATAGAGTTTCTAAAGATATTTTGGTTGAAGGCGTTGGCTCAAATATAAGAAGTGTTAATAGAATAATAAAAGAATTGACTAATGAAAATTTATTAGAATATGACAAGGGTTTTGTTAAAGTAAAGGATAAAAATAAGTTAGTTGATATAATTCTTTCTTCTAATCATAATAGTTTATTAGATAAATCAGGAGGTCAACCATGATAGATAAAAAACTTCTAATACAAAAAGCTTTTGATGCTCAAAAATTTTCTTATGCCCCATACTCTAATTTTAATGTTGGTGCAGCTCTTCTTTGTGCTAATGGAAAGATATATGAGGGATGTAATATAGAAAATGCTTCTTTTACTCCAACTAATTGTGCTGAAAGAACTGCTTTCTTTAAAGCAATATCTGAAGGTGTAAAAGACTTTACTGCTATTGCTATAGTAGGAAATCCTAAAGGAGTAAAACAAGGTGAAGGTGAATACTGTGCACCATGCGGGGTATGCAGACAAGTTATGGCTGAATTCTGTGATTTAAAAAACTTCAAAGTAATTTTAGCTAAAAGTATAGATGATTATATAGAATATACTTTAGAAGAAATTTTACCACTAGCCTTTACCGGTAAAGATTTGAAATAAAAAATATGCTTAGGGAAGTATTCTTTAGCTTTTAGTGCTTGTACACTTATACTTTCCTAAGCAAAAAAATTCTTATTCTTCTACAGAAATTGCTCCAACTGGACAGTTGTCACGTGCTTCTAAAGTTGCTGCTTCATTTTCAGGACTTACTTCACCTGCAACAGCTACACCATCTTCTACTGTGAATACTTCTGGACATATAGATTCACATAAACCACAACCGATACATGTATTTTCATCAACAAATGCTTTCATTTTTTCATTTTCCTTTCCTTTTACACCATAAATAGGTGTTTTTTTCATTAGTAAGATTATTTTACTACAATAACTATTGTAATCAATACTAAATATTTGTCAATATTTTCACCATTATTTAGGTTATATTAAAATTAAAGTTAATTTTTATGTTTTTCCATATAATTTATCATATGTTTAACTGCTTCTTTCTCACTACCATTACAAAATCCATGCCCTGCATCTTTTATAATGCTTAACTCTGCCTTTTTATATTTTTTAACTGCCTCTACGGAATAAGATATATTAACTAATTCATCCTTATCTCCATGTATTATAAGTACCTCCTTATCATATCCTAAAATATTTTCATATATATTAAAGTCAAATAGATTTTTATAATACTCCTGCCCTATTCTTAATCCCATTAATTCTTCACTTTCTGGAACATTTTCTATATTTTCATGCCTCTTTTTAGCATCTTCAACTATACATAAAGCAGGATAAATAAGAATCATACCTCTTATAATTTCTTTATTTTCTGCTGCTATAATTGCTGAAACTAAGCCGCCTTGACTTTCACCAATTAAAAATATATTATTTGAATCTATAAACTCAAAATCTTGTAGCATTTCTATAACTACCTTCAAGTCACTTTTTTCTGTAAAGATGGACATATTTAATGAACTTCCTTCACTTTTACTATTACAAGATCCTCCTCTAAAATCAAAACAGCATACAGCATAGCCCTTTTCAGCTAAAGTTTTTGCATAAAATGCTCCTGATTCATTATTGCCATTAAAACCATGAGAAAAAATAATTCCTGGAACCTTACCTTTTGAATCTTTAGGACTATATATTACCCCATAAATTTTTTCTCCATTATTTTTAAAAACTATCTCTTCCCTCTTATATCCCCATTCCACACTGAATTCCTCCTTTTATCTTCAAAACTCTTCCATTTACAATTTTATCACTAGTTGTATACTCTATATAACAAGTTAAATAAAACTTATATAAATAGGAGGTAAAAACAATGAACATGGAAGATTTATTTTATGAACATGTGTCCATATTTAAAAAAATAGAAAGTGATAAAGCTGATAAACTATTAAATTCAGAAGATAAAGTTTTTGTTTTTATTGGTCGTTCAACCTGTCCTTATTGTAGAAAGTTTGCAGTAAAATTAAGCAGTGCTGCTTCTAAAACTAATGCACAAGTTTACTATGTAGATAGTGAAAATTTTGATGATATAAATATACAAGCTTTTAGAGATAAGTTTAACATTAGAACTGTTCCTGGTTTCCTTATTAGAAAAAATGGTGAAGTTGATGTTAGATGTGATTCTTCTATTCCAGAAGAAGAACTTATAGATATATTAGAATCTTAAAATTAAAGGAGATGAAATCTGAATAATTTAATTATTTAGATTTCATCTCTTTTTCTATTTAAGATTCCACTTAATAATCTCTTCATAAGGATTAGTTTTCGATAATCCAATTTTAATTACTTCTCCATTAAAAGTAGAAAAATTCTTTTCTAACTCTTGAAATCCTAAAAGCAGTTCATCTCTACTTAATTTTTTAGCAATAGTTATATGAGGCATCCAGCTAAAAGGAAGATAAAACCTACTTATAGATACATCTTTTATTTTAGATATTTCTTTATTTATATTAACTGACAAATTATGAAGATACTCATTTAAAACTGGTGATAAAAATAGAACTGATGACTTAAATACTCCTATAGATGCTAAGGTTATTTTATCTTTTTCTATATCTTTTATCACACTATCCAGCCTTTTTATAACTTCCTCTTCATTTTGACTTTGAAAAGAAGCAATTGTTATATGAGGTGGAACATTATTTTCCACCATAAAATTATTACCGCTTTTAAAAGCTGTTTTATCTATTAAATTTTGTATTCGTCTTGTAGATTCTTCATCAAAATATAAAGATACTAAGTACATATTTTCTTCCTTTCTCTTAAATTAAGTATTACTTAAAAGTTATAATATTAACTTCATTTTTATCGGCAATGCTAATATAATTTTTTGTAGTAAAACTATCTGTAGTAAAGAATATAATCTTTTTGCTATCACTACTCCATTTTATACCCAATCTACTCTGCTTTATATTATTATATATACATATTCTATTTGTAAGGTTATTTCCATTAATATTAGCAGCATATAAATTCCACTGCTCTTCTCCCTCTTCTTTAACTAAATCCATATAGACAACCTTAGTTTTATCAGGTGAAACCCATATAGTTGATGAATACGATCCTCTCTCACTTTTTACTTTATTAGGAATTACATTATAGAATTTTTCTTCTTCCATATTATATATATAAGTTCCATCAATTCCTTCTATAGTTCCATTAAAAATTATTCTCTTTCCATCGTCCAACACACAATAATCATTAGATTGTATTCCACTATATTTACTGTAATCATGTTTTGAATGATCAACATATGGAAGAGAAAATACTTCTTCTATAGATTCAGTATCCACATTTATTTTGTAAATACCTTGACTACCTATATTTTTCTTATACCTTGTTCCAACAAAATATACTTCTTTTCCATCTTCACTATAATAACTAGGAAGTATAGAAACATGTCTTTCTCCATTATCAACTTTAATCTTTTTTATAGAATTTTCCTCAACATTATACAGTACTAAGTTTTCATTATCATAAGAAATTAATGTACTTCCATCTTTAGACCACATACTACTTTCTGGTTCAAGAAAATCTTCATAATCATAATTTTTAAATACATCACCATCTATGTGTCCAACTTCAGAATTCTTAACTATATCAAATATAGATACATTATCTCCATTTATATATGCATATTTACTTAATGATAAAGCTGAATCAGAAAACATATCTCTTACTTTTGTATTTAATAACCTTTTACTAGAATCCTTTAAATTATATACATATAGTTTTCCATACTGATCATCTTGCTGCTGCCAAAACAAATCATCATCTGTTTTATCAATTTCATCAGGATATTTTTCAAAAAATTCTTCTTTACTTAGCCCTATACCAATAAGTACTTCATTATCATTGATAAAGCCATAATTTCCACTAAATCCTTCAACATCTCCAAAGGCTTCTTTACTTAAAATTTCTAAGGATGAGTCATTTTCATCAATATAAGAAGCTTCACTATCATTAACAACTACTGTCTTATTAAAAGACCTTTCTGCCCTATCATTAAGTATTTTATATCCTCCAAAACCTGCTCCTATAATCACAGCTGGAATCATTATCTTTATTAATAATTGTATCTTTTTCCCCTTCATAAAACTTCACTCCCAAATCAATTTCTTCTTAATATACTCAAATAATACATAATGAGTATTGCCATAATCTAATTAAGTTGTTGCCAATTTGTAAAAAGAGGAATCCTTATTAAAATTTTAGTTCCCACATTAATTTCACTTTCAATTTGAATTTTCCCATCATACTTACTCACTATTGATTTAACTATAGCTAATCCAAGCCCATTTCCCTGCTTTCTATCCTCTAAGGAATTTTCTCCTCTATAAAAGGGGGCAAATATATTCTGTAAAGCATCCTCTCTTATGCCCTTTCCTTCGTCTTCAACAAGCAAATAGCAGTTTTCTTTATCCTTAAATAAATTTATAGTTATGGTAGATTTAACATTACTATACTTTATTGAATTATCAATAATATTAACTATCATACTATTTAAGTCATTTAAGTTAGCATATAAATAGATTTTCTCTTCTAAGTTTTTATTTATACTAATTCCATATTTATCTGCCCTTACCTTCATTTCACTGCATATAGTTTCTATAAGCCTTTTCATCTCTACCTTTTCTCTTAATTCATTACTACATTGAGATTCTAACTTAGATATATTTAAGATATCTATTATCATACTTTTCAATTTATTTGATTCCTTTTTTATCTTAGAAGCTGCTTTAAAAATTAACTTTCCATCTAACTCTTCTTCATCTAAAATCATTTGAGTATATCCATCTATGATAGTTAGAGGTGTTTTAATTTCATGAGTCACATTATCATAGAAAGCTTTTCTATGACTTTCACTTTTAATTAAATCATCCCTATCCCTTTTAATTCTTTCAATCTGATCTCCTATTTTATTTTTCATTATATTAAAGCTGTCTGCTAATTCTCCAATTTCATCCTTAGACTTTATTAGAACTTCACCTTCAAAATTTCCAAGGGCAATTTCCTTTGTTGCCTTATTTAACTTGATTAATGGTATGGTGATTTGTCTTAATAAAAAATAAGTAAATATAAACAACATAATAAATACTGCTACTACAAGAATTTTAATATTAAAAATCATTCCTTCACCATTTAGAAAAAGATCTGTATAATCCTTTGTATATCTTAAAATTCCTATATTATCTCCATTAACGTATAAAGGCTTAGAAAATATAACTTTATATATTTCTCCTGTTTTAGAAATTTTATAGGCAGCTTCTCCATGAATAGCGCTATTTAAATCACTATAATCATCCTCTATAGAAATTCCATTATTTAAATATAAAATTCCATTATTATAATCTGAATCAAAAATAAACTCTCCATCCTTTGAATAAAGTATAATTCTATCATTAATCTTAGAACTTAAAGCTAAGCCTATCTTATTTGGAGTTTCATTTAAATCAATATTCTTATCATTTATAATAAAATATTGATTTAAATACATACTTATATCCCTTTGAGCTGTTAAAAACTCATCAGTTATTATTTTTTCATTATTTGACGCTACAATTTTATTCACAGTAAAAGTTATAAAGTTGAAAGATATACACAAAATAAAAAGAAAACCTGTTACAAACTTATATTTAATCGAAAACTTCATTATATCTCCCCTTTAAAGCTACATTCTATAACCTACTCCAAAAATAGTTTCAATTATTGTTCTATTTCCATCAGTATCAAGCTTCTTTCTAAGTCTCTGAACATGTACATCTACTGTCCTACTTCCACCTTCAAAATCATACTCCCAAACTCTTTCTAATAACTTTTCTCTAGACATTACTATATTTTTATTTTCTGCAAAAGTTAAAAGTAAATCATATTCCTTAGGTTTTAATTTAATAACCTCACCACTTTTAAAAACTTCTCTGCTTTCTTTATTTATTTTCACATCACTATTAACTTCAATAACATGTTCATTTACTACTATAGATTTTACCCCTTCAATTCTTCTAAGACACACGCTTACCCTTGCCATAACTTCTCTAATATCAAAAGGCTTTGTTATATAATCATCAGCTCCTATTTCAAGACCACGTATCTTATCAACAATATCATTTCTAGCTGTAAGCATTATTATTGGTATATTTCTATTTTTACATATCTCCCTGCATACATCATAACCACTTATATCTGGAAGCATTAAGTCTAAAATAATTAAATCAATTCTCTCATTTAATGCAGTATTTATTCCCGTATATCCATTAGCTGCTTCTTTTACACTATATCCTTCCTTCTTTAAATAATGATATATTATATCTCTTATATCCTCTTCATCCTCAATAATAAGTATTGTTTTATTCACTACTAATTCCTCCCAAAATATATGTATAGACCAGTTATACAAAAAAATAAAAAATTTTAAAAA
>NZ_FPBY01000223.1 GCF_900116755.1 Clostridium sp. DSM 8431 | reverse complement strand
TTACAGACAGTCTTTTTAGTTATAAAATATTATCTTCTTATTCTAAGATAAATCATATTGCAATTCCAAGTGGTTGTAGAAGTTTCAAGGAGTATAACATTCAAAAAATAAATAGTCTCCACAGCAATATAAAAAGGTTTATTTCAGTATATAGAGGGGTGTCTACCAAGTATTTAGCTAATTATCTAGCACTTTTTAAATTTATATTTTCAAAAATTCAGGAATGTCCTATAAACATAAAAGGAGAACATCCTTATCTAAGTATGAACTTTAAGGGACGTCCACCCATATTTGAATAACTAGTCTACATTATCACTGTATTTAAAAATACAGCCTAAAAATATAACAAGTGGATATAAGAAATAAAAAAAAGTACAGAAAATAACAAATTGACAATAAAAATACATTATATTACAATTATGATAAAAAGTTCTATAAGTAAAGGGATTTTATATAAGAAGCTTAAAATATAAAGGGGTGTAGAGATGAAAGTATTAGTTAATAATAATGTTAATAAAGACGGACAAGCTATTAAAGGTTTGAAAAAATTAACAAATGCCCGTGATATTGGAGGTTATGGAACCGATTCTGGTAAAGTTATAAAAAAAGGAATGATTTTAAGAAGTTCAGAGCTTTCAAAAGCTTCTATAGAAGATATAAAGATTCTAGAAGAGGAGTATAAAATATCAAAAATTATAGATATTCGTGATTTTAATGAACAAAAATTAGCTCCTGATCCAAAGATTAAAAATGCAGAAAATATATTTATAAATATGTATCAGTGTAAAGAAAATCTTAATTTATCAAATTTTAAAAACCTTTTCAAAAATGCTACTGGAAGCATAGGAGATATGATAAAACTTTTAGAAGTTAAGACAATAGAAGATAGGGTTTGTGTAAATTTAATTAATGATATGAATATTCAAAATAAGATTCATGATATATTTAAAATTTTACTTAATAATAAAAAAGGAAGCGTACTTATTCACTGCAAAAGGGGAAATACAAGGGTAGGTGTTGTATGTGCATTAATTCTTTATGTTTTAGGGGTGGATATAGTAACTATTTTTAAGGATTTTCAGCTTTCAAATGAGTTTTATAGGGAAAGTATAGACTATTATAAAACAAAAGTAGCACATTTTACAGATGATGATGAAATTATAAAGGGTGTTGAGGTAATAGAAGGGACAGATGTTAAGTTTTTAGAAGAAGCTTTCTTATGTATTGAAGCTAAGTGGGGATCAATAGAGGATTATATAAGGGAGGCAATAGGGTTAAAAAGTGAAGAAATTAATTTGTTAAGAAGTAAATATTTAAAATAAACATTAAGTTAATGGGAGAAATAGATATGTCTGATTTATTAACTGTTATATTATTAATTGGAGCATTAGTTTCATTAGTATCAGCTAAAAAATACAATAAAAAAGTATTATACTTTGTTGGAGGAATTTTATTAATAGGTTTTATTATTGTTATGGCTACTGAATTTGGGACAGGTTTTGGAATTGGAATGATATCACCTAAATAAGTTAATAAAATTATATTTTTAGTTTTTATATTAATCTTTTTTGCTATATTGAGAAAAGATTTTACAAGAGAGAATAAAGAAAAGGTCAGTGCATAATAATGTACTGGCCTTTTTTAAAAATTATTTAATAGATTATCTAGCTTTATCCAGTACTGAATCTACATTTTCATTATCAACCTTTAAAGCTACATAAGGATTAGCTTCTTTAACTTGTTCATTGCTTAAACATAATGAAGTTACAGAATTTAAATCTTCATCAAAGGTAAGTCTTCTATAGGGGGACCTCAAAGAATCTTATATGTTCCATCCTTATTTTCCTTTAAGAAAACAAGAAACTCTTCATATCTGTTTCCTAGACTAAAAGTATAAGGATTCATAATGAATCTACTAGTATCATGAGAAATTATACCAGTAAAGGAAAAAATATATAAAAATATAACAATTGCAGTCAAAAAAATAACAAGTGGTGACAAAAAAAATTTGTATTAGAAAAAAGTAATATACTTTAGTTGTGTTGATAAATAGAGCTTATAAAAGCTCAATATAAAAATGAAGGAGATGTTTAAACATGAATAAGGATTTTCATTTATATGGAACTTATACTGCAGCTAAATTAGCTGGTGTGGATGAAAATACTGCAAGAATAGTAGCATGTGCAGCACAAATGGTAGATGATTTTACAGAAAAGGTTACTGGGGATTATGCATATGCAACAGCAAGGAGACTTGATAAATATATCGATTTGTACAGGATATATGAGGATATTAAAAATGCAACCAAAAAAGGTGATAAAAAAGAAGAACAGCTTATTTTAGAAAATTCATTACCTTGGATACTATTTCATTTTATTCCTGGTTATTTACCATCATTTAATGGGGATCTTAGTAAGTTAACACAGAGAGAGGCACTATTATGTGGAATAAATGGAGACATTCAAAAGGCTTTAAGTAAAGAGATTGAAAAAGGGGAAAATAGTGAAGTTGTTAACAATTATGTAGGCTTAGGTATTACACTTCATATATTATCAGATGTATATGCTCATTCAGGATTCTCAGGTTTAATAACTGATAAACCAGTAATTCCTAAAGAAATTTTAATATATGATGCAAAAAAGAATGAATTTAAACATTTCAAGAGTAGTCTAGATATTTTAAATTCTGTTAAGGAACTTCCTAAGGGGATTTTTTATGGACATGCTAAGGCAGAACATTTACCTGATATATCTACTGTAGAAGTTAAGTATTGCTTTAACGATGAAGAGACTTTGATTAAGGATAATAAAGACTTATTTGCAGTAGCTTATTCAGAAATAATATGCTATGTTTTAAAATTCATGGGTAAAAAAGCAGGGGAATATGATAAGGTTACTAATAAGTGGTATAAGATAATAAATGAATATCTAATAAAGAAATCTAAAGAAAAAGATGGATGGTGGTTTGATTCTAATAAATATAACTATGAATATGACACATCATTTAAGGATATACAAAATCTTTTCTATGAAGCAAAAGTAAAAGGAGATTCCTCTAAGTTAAAGAGTGAGATGGGAGTAGACCTTGAAGATTTAAAAGATATAAGTGATGGCATGATTTCAAGTAAAGAATTAGATAAAGTATATGAAGAATATTTGAAAAAAATTAGTGGCGATGAAAGAAAGCAGAACAAAGAATATAATGATTTCCTTAATGCAAGCAAACTTATAAGATGCCATGAATTAAAATTTATTAAAAATATTTATACAGGGGAACCAATTAATATACAAGAGTTAATTCATGAAGATTATGGGGAAAAATAAGCTAAAGTTATATAGGGAAAGGATTTTATAAGGATGAAAGGTATTGATATTAGTAATAATGATGGGAGAATAAATTTTAATAGAGTAAGAGAAAGTGGAGTGGAAATAATTATAATAAAGGCAACTGAAGGTATAGATTATAGAGATCCTTTATTAGACTCTTATTATAATGATGCACGTTCTTTAGGTTTTAAAATTGGTTTTTATCATTTTATGTCAGAGAAAACAGATCCTAAAAGGCAAGCTGAAGATTTTTGGAATGCCATAAAAGATAAGAGTTTTGAGTGTATACCAGTACTTGATATTGAAGTAAATAATTATGGAAGAAGTGCATCAGAGGTATCAGATAGATGTGTTGATTTCTTAAATAGATTCAAAGAGTTAAGTGGGTATAATTGCATAATCTATACAGGTGGATACTTTGGAAGAGATACTTTAGATAGTAGAATAAAGGCATATAAAGGATGGATTGCACATTATGGAGTTAATGCTCCTATGGAAACAGGATTCTCTGTAGTTGGACACCAGTTTACTGAAACAGGTAAGATACCAGGAATTTCGGTAAATTGTGATGTCAATAATTTTAATGAAGGAATATTTATAAATTCATCAGAAACTCCAGTACCTTCACCAGCACAAACAAGTACAAAAATTTTAGAACTTCAAAAAATAGTAGGGGCATGCCCTGATAATATATATGGGCCTGAAACTGATAATGCTATAAGGGGATTATTAGCAGGAATTCCGTATAGAACTCCAGAATTAACAACATGGATTCAATTAAGATTAGGAGTTAATGCAGATGGAATCTTTGGACAAGCTACTGAAGAGGCTGTTAAAAGATGGCAATGTCAAAAGGGACTTTCAGTAGATGGAATTTGTGGATATGAAACAATTAAGTCTCTTGCTTTAGCATAAATTTAAAACCCAAAGAGGTTATATAATAATATAAAGAATTAAAAAAAAGTCTAACCAAAAAGCAACTATACCAGCTTAGAAAACTGGCATAGTTGTTTTTTTAATGCATAGACCAGTTATACAAAAAAATAAAAAATTTTAAAAAAGTAATTTTTTAAAAAAGGGTATACTTAATAAACCATTATTATTTTACGAATAATGGACAAGAGTGAGTTTTAAATTATATGTTATATTACTTTGTGTAAATTACTATTTAAATATAATTTTTTATGTACTTCAGGTAATCGTAATTCAAATGGCTTTTTATCCCTAAGTATTGCAAAAAAGTGGTTAATTAATTTGTGCATTATAGCTCCAATAGCTACTTTTTTAGGTTTTGATTTAATTAACTTATTGTAGTATTCAAGCAAAACAGGATTAGCCGGAACTCCGTTTCGGAAACTTTTAATTGAGG
>NZ_FPBY01000115.1 GCF_900116755.1 Clostridium sp. DSM 8431 | reverse complement strand
CTGCATATGCAGTTCTAGTTATGAGTACGTTAGATTATTTCTTCCCTGGTACATTTACTGGTGGTAACAACTGGCCTTCAGTTATTGGTGCTACTATTATTACAGTTTTAATTACTATTCTAGTTCTTCAAGGTGTACAAGTTTCAAGTAGTATTCAAAAGTTTGCAACAGCTTTAATGCTTGCAGTTGTAGTAGTGTTCTTAGCAACCGTTATAATGCATTTTAATTTAGATACTTTCACTACTAATGCTTCTGCTACTAAAACTATTGAATCATTACAAGATCAAAACATGGGTAGTATAGGACACCAAGTTATGAATACTATGATGACTACATTATGGTTATTTGGTGGTGTTGAAGGTGCTGTTGTTATGTCTGGTCAAGCAAGAGATCAAAGACAAGTACCTAAAGCAACTATTATAGGTTTTATTGTTTGTTTAGTTATGTATGCTTCTGTTGGTATGCTTTCAATGGGTGTATATTCATATGGTGAATTAGCTAATATGACTTCACCATCTACTGCATATATGCTTACAAATTTATGGCATAGTAATATTGGACGTGATGTAATAACTATTGCATTATTATTTGCAGTTTTCTCAAGCTGGATCTCATGGATACAAATGTTAGCTGAACTTCCTCAACATGCTGCACAAGATGATGGATCATTCCCTAAGGCATTTGCTAAGGTTTCTAAAAAGGGAGTTCCTGCATTTTCAATTATTGTAGCTACTGTTGTAATTGAAATAATTATTTTAATTGCTCATTTTGATAGCAATGCTTATCAAATGCTTTTAACTATAGTTGGTGTTATGACTGTTCCACCATATTTATTCTCAGCTATGTATTTAATTAAGATTAGTATGAATAAAGATAGTAAAGATTTTGCTGAAAATAAAAAGCATTCTAGAAATAGTGCATTATTAATCGGTGTTCTTTCACTTATATATATTTTATTTATGGGATATTCAGCAGAACTTAAAGATACACTTATTTCATTTATCTTCTACGCTGTAGGTATTCCAGTTTATATGATAGCTAGAAAACAAAATGGTAAAAAGCCATTTAGCAAAGGTGAAGCTATATTTGCATGTGCAATTGTAATAGTCGCACTTATTGGAATTTATTCTCTAGTTATGGGATAGTTTAAAACATAATTTGATAATGAATTCACATTAATATAAAAAGAGGCTTTCATACAACTAGTTTAAATAGTTGAGTGATAGCCTCTTTTTAATATTTCATTATTCTCTAGATCTTAAAATATCAAGTAATGATATTTTGGATAACTTATTAGAAATAATTAATGCAACAAATAACCAAGAAGCAAGTATTAAAGCAATCATAGCTAATAAAATTCCAATAGGCATTTTAACTAGCATTCCATTAAGGACTGTAGCAATTATATTTGGATAAATAATTGTAACAACCTTAAAGCTAATTGGAATAGATATAAGCATGCTAATAATTACGATAAATAAAGAATTTAATAAATACATCTGACATACTTTAGAATGGGAATAACCAAGAATTTTAAGTGTACATATAGAAGTTTCATATTTTTGAGTCATAAGGTTAATTATCATATAAAGCATGCCTACAAAAATGAGAATTCCCATACATAATAAGGATAAGATTACTCCCATTAAGGAATCAATTCTAGAAGAAGCTCCTTGAAGACTAGATGTTTTTGTCAGAGTTTCAGCAAGATTACTTTCATCAATATCTAATTTATTATGAGAATAAATAACATTCCAATAATTATTTCCTACGCAATATTCACTTCTCATTGTATTAATATCTGTAAAGACATACATTCCATATTGAAGGTCCATTACGTCAATAACTTTATAGTTATGAATAGTTCCATCTAAATTATCTTTTAAAGGTACTATATCTCCTTTTTTCCAACCAAATTTATCTCTCATTGATGCAGATACAATCATTTCATCTTCACCACATTCTAAGGTATTACAGTCAAAGAAATCACTATTTTCCTTTAATCCAATCATACGTATAGTAAAGTTATTTTCATTTTCATCAAATTGTGTTTGAAATGATCTTTCATAAGCTTCTTCACCGCCTTCAGGGGCTTTAGAAGTAGGAAAGCGGTATAAATATTTATATTCATAATGCATGGTATTTTCACAGTCAGTTTTAAAAGATGATAAAGTACTATATAGTGCAGTACCAAATACAACCATAAATATAGTGAGAATTAGTGAAATTAAAAGAGCAATATGCATAGGTAATTCTCTTGTTAATTGACGTATTTGATATTTAATTCTAAATTTAAATTTATCTAAGTTTAAGTATGTTTTTGATTTATAATTTTCAGTACCACCTCTTAATAATGAGGATACTGACTTGTTTAGTGCTTTATTTACAACAATAGCATTAACAACTATTGATATAAGAATCGGAAGTATAATACCGTATATTATTAGGTATGGGAAAATAATAGGTTTAACATTCATAACACATCCACCATTAATATAATTCTGCATAAAAAATGGTGCAAATTTAAAGCCAAGTATTGTCCCTAAAATAGAAGCAGATGCAACAATGCAAACAGGAAGTGTTATAAAGTGAATAGTTAGCTGAGCGTTATTATATCCTAATGCTGATAATGTTCCAACTATCTTAGATTCTTTTCTAACTTCTGAAACAGCAAGAGTAGCAATAAGAAATGATAACATAATAAAAAATACAACTCCCATTGGCATAGTGCAACTTTTGTTTATTGATATATCATTTGAAAAGCTTATAATTCTTTGATTATCGCTACGTTTTATTAAACTAATAAGGTTACATGTATCACTATTTATTGCTGAATTAGCTTTTGCAATTGTATTAGTATTAACAAAAGTATTCTTTAAAAAATCATTAAGATCAGCATCCTTATAATTATTTTCCCCCTTGTCTAGAATGTATGAATAATTATAGTGAACAGTATAGTTATTAGCTAGTTTATTAAAGCATGAATCATTTACAAAGCATAAACAGAAATTTTCATAATCAGGATAAGGCCCATCACCCACTTCATATAATGAGTCATAATCAATTACATAACCATGACCTGATATACTAAAATTATTATTATCGATATTAAGAGAATCAGATATATTAAGATTTTTAGTTTTAGCATAGTGCTGTTCAACTACAATATCAGTACTATTATTGGGATATTCACCATCTCTTAGTTGCAAGAGATTAATTAAGTTTCTATTTTTATAAATTCTGTAGGTGGTTCCATTTGAGGAATCTTTTATATTTATATAAAAGTTTTTTTCAAGAGTTACTCCATGTAGATTTAAAGATTCTATTTGCTCATTACTTAAAGGGCTGTATACAAGAAAGTTTCCATCTTCGCAGTTACTATCAGTTATTAAATTATTAACAGCTAAATTAATAGAGTCAGTTGAATCAGAAATAGCAACGAACATCATAGTACCAATTATAAAGATTATAAATGAAACTAAATATTTAACAAAATTATTTTTAAGTCCTCTAAATATTCTTCTATTTAATGCATTCATAATTACCACTCCAAATCAGATGCTTTCTTTAAATTTAGGTTCTTTTCATTTTTAATAACGTGACCATCTTTGATAGTTATATTGTAATGAGACATTTCTTTTATAGAATTATTATGAGTAACGATAATCATCGTTGTTCCATACTTTTGATTTATTTCTTCTAAAAGCACTAGAATATTACGACTTGTATTATAATCTAAAGCACCAGTAGGTTCATCACATAAAAGAATCATAGGATTTTTCACAAGGGCCCTACCTATTGCACATCTTTGCTGTTGTCCTCCTGAAAGTTGCGATGGAAACCTATTTTTTTGAGCTTCTAAACCTAATACATGAATTAATTCTTCAATATCAAGAGGATTATCAGATAAATACTCACAAACTTCAATATTTTCTTTTACAGTTAAATTTGGAATTAAGTTATACATCTGAAATACATAACCCATATATTTTTTTCTAAAGTTAACTAGATCTTTATTGGATAATTTCATAATATCTTTTTTTTCATAGAATACTTGGCCTTCATCTGCTTTATCAAGACCACCAATAATGTTTAGAAAAGTACTTTTTCCACTTCCTGATGCTCCATAAATTGTATGGATTTTTCCTTCTTCAAATTCAGCAGATGCTTTATCAAGAATTTGAGTACGAGCCTCGCCTTCACCGTATAACTTGCATATATCTTTGGCTTGTATAATAATTTTTGTATCCATATTTTTGTGTTCATTCCTTTCTATGTTATAAATATTTTTAATAGCATATTTAGCAAATTACATCTAACATAAATAATACATAAATTTGTAAGAGAAAACAATAAATAGAGTTAACATAAAGATAAAATTTAGTTATAGTTTACGAAAAAAATAGGAATAACTATATATAATTAATTGTAATGAGTTATATTTTATGTTAAAATATGCTAAATTTACTTAAATGGTTTAGAAGGGAAGAATAATAAATGATAGGTATATATTTTAGTGGTACAGATAATACAAAATATTGCGTAGATAAGTTTGTTAAATTGGTTAATAAAGATTCAGTGTCAATTCCACTTGAATCTGAAGATTCTCAAAAATATATTAGTAATGAAGATGATGTGATTGTTTTTGGGTATCCTATACAATTTAGTAATTGCCCTATTTTTGTAAGAGATTATATAAAAAGAAATGCAAAAATATTTAAAGGAAAGAATGTTTTTATATTAGCAACTATGGGGCTTTTTAGCGGTGATGGTGCAGGGTGTAGTGCTAGATTATTAAAAAAATGTGGAGCAAATGTAGTTGGAGGACTTCATTTAAGGATGCCTGATAACGTATGTGATGTTGGAACTTTGAAAAAGTCTAGGGAGGATAACTTAGCTATTGTTCATAAGGCAAATTTAAAAATAGAAAAATCAGTTAGTTCTTATCTAAGTGGAAATCCTACACAAGATGGATTGTCTATATTTAATCATATAGCAGGATTATTTGGACAACGTTTGTGGTATTATAGAAAAACAAAAAGCTATACAGATAAATTAAAAATTAATGATGATATGTGTGCTAAATGTGGTAAATGTGTTTCCATATGCCCTACAAATAATCTATCTATAGATAATCAAAAGGTTGTTACTAAAAATGAATGTACAATGTGTTATAGATGTATTTCAGAGTGTCCAAAACAGGCTATAACACTTCTAGGAAATAAAGTAGTACAGCAATATAATTATAATAAACTTTAATTAATAATAGAAAATATGTTAAAAAATAGAGACGTAAAAAAATACGTCTCCATTTTTTTTATTTTACTATAAGAATGAAAAAAGTTATAACAATAAAACAAAAAAGGTTGAAAAAATACATTAAAAAAGTTAATATATGTAATATATGGAATATAAAAAAATAAAAGAATAATGTAGGAAAAGAGGGGTTTAAAATGAAAAAAAGTAACTTTGAACCATTGGCTATAGTTGGTTATGGATGTGTATTTCCTCCTGATAGCTATGATACTGAGAAATTCTGGGATAATATAATAACTGCAAAACCAGGAGTAGACGAGATGCCAGAATCATCTTGGAAGAAAGAGTTATATTATGATAAGGATAGACACACTGAAGATAAGACATATTGTAAATTAGGTGCATATGTTAAAAATTATGAGTTCCCTAAAGTGGAAGAAAAGCTTAACTTAAATAAAGGAAAAATAGAAGGGTTAAATAGATCACAATTAATGCTTTTAGATACTATTATCCAATCTCTTAAAAAAGGGAATATTTCAATTGATGAATTAAACTCTAATGATGTATCAATGGTTGTTGGAAATATGCTTGGAGATTATTCTTTTTCTAATGAATGTTTAATAAATAAAGAGAAACAGATAGAATACTATTTAGATAATAATGAAAAGTTTAAAAAGCTTTCAGAGAGTGAAAAAGAAAGCATAAAGAAGTCTTTAAAAGAAGAAATTGAAAATAGATTTTCAAATGGAAAAGTAAGTTTTGAAAACAAAGCATTCCATAGTAACTTATGCAAAGGTGTAGCTGATATCTTAAATATTAAAGGTAGAGAGTTTATTGTAGATGGAGCATGTTCTGGTAGTTTATTAGCAGTAGATAATGCAGTTAAAATTCTTCATTCAGGAAAGGCAAAGACTTGTGTAGTAGCTGGTGTTCTAGGAAATATGATTGTTACTGGAAATATAGCTTTTGCTAAAGTTGGAGGATTAGCAGAAAACGGATCTTTCCCTTTAGATATTAAGGCAAATGGATTAGTTCCTGGAGAAGGTGTTGGAACAATAATTATAAAGAGATTATCTGATGCAGTAAAAGAAAATAATAAGATATATGGAGTTATAAGAGGAACAGGAGTAGCTAGTGACGGTAAAGGAAAATCTATTTATGCTCCAAGTTCAATAGGACAATATAAAGCAATGAAAAAATCACTAGATGAAGCTGGCGTTAATCCTTTATACGTAGATTATGTTGAGACTCATGCAACAGGAACAAAAGTTGGAGATATTGTTGAACTTAATGGCTTAAAGATGCTATTTGAAGAAGATAAAATAACTGATAAGAAAATTATAATTGGTTCAATAAAATCACAAGTTGGACACTGTTTTTCAGCAGCAGGAATGGCTAACTTAATTAAGGTTATTGAAGGGTTTAATAGAGAATTACTTCCTCCTACAAATTATTTTGAGAGATTTGCAGATGAATTTGAAATGGGAAAAGTAGAATTTTCTATAAATACAAAGCTTCAAAAATGGGAAAAGAAAGAAAGTACACCTAAAGCAGCTTTAATAAACGCTTTTGGTTTTGGTGGAATAAATGCAAATGTTTTAGTGAAAGAATATAATGCTGATTATCATAAGCAATTATTAGATTCAAATAATAAAAGCTTAGAAAATAGTGTAGATGTATCTATTGTAGGTATAGGATGTATGGATGGTAATGGTTCTAATTATGAGGAATGGTGTAAAAATACTAGTAGTCATTTCCAATATTTAACTAAATTCCCTAAAGATAGATATCAAAAAGAAATTAATAATATTTATAATCAAGACAATAACCTAAAAGCATCATTTATTGATAATTTTAAGTTCCCATGTATTAAGTTTAAAATTCCTCCAGTAATTTTAGGTGAAATCGATAGAGCACAGCAATTAGCATTAATAGCAAGTCATCAAGCTATTGAAAGTTATGGAAAAGACAAAATTGTTAGTGATAAAACAGGTGTCTTTATTGGAAATATGCTTGGATTAGAAAGATCAATGAATACTGATTTAAGAATAAGACATAGAGAATATTTAGATGTATTAGAAAACATAACACCACTTAAAAACATAAATAAGGACGATAGAGATTCAATCTTAAATGATATAACAAATAGAATAAGAAAATATATTCCTAAGACTGAAGAAGATACACTTCCAGGTTATATGGATAACATAATTGCAGGAAGAGTATCAAATTTCTTTAACTTAACAAGTTCTAATGCTGTATATGATTCAGACAAAATATCTTTTGAACAAGCTTTGGAAGTAGGAATAATAAGCTTACAGACTAAGGAAAATGACTTGGTTTTAGTTGGTGGAGTTAATGGAAATATGAGTCCTGAATTCATAGAGCTACTTAAAAAACTAGATGTTAAATCTAATGTTATACCAGCAGAAGGAGTAGCAGCATTCTTAATAAAGAGAACTGAAGATGTAACTGAAGATGATCACGTTTATGCAAGAATTACAGGAATTAAATTTAATCCAGGTAATAGCACTAAGAGAGATGATGTATATGAAATATCAGAAGAAACATTAAGTGAAGACGGTAACAGTATGTTCTATTATGGTGCTCAAGGTGCTTTCCAATTATTAAAAGCATGTGATGAAATAAATAATAATGATAAGAAATACGTAAAGATAAGTTCAAAATCTATAAGCAACGGAAGTTATGAAGTAAATGTACAAGCTTCTGATGCAGAAGTACTAATAGATGAGGACATTACTTCTAATGCTGTTAATTGTTTTAAAACTTGTGCAAATTCAGTTGAAGAATTAATAAGAAAATTAGATTGCAAAGAAGCTTCTTCAGAGGAAGATTTTAAAAAGTTTAATTATAGAATTTCAATTATATATAACACAGATCAAGAGCTTGAAAGTAAAATTAAGAATTCAAAAAACTTATTAGTTAAAGGATGGGATGAATAAAATGTTAAAGACTGCAAAAATACCAAATGGATTTAAAAAAGAATATGATGAAGTATTACCAAGAATTAAACAAGGAAAGGCTGAAGATTTATATGTTTTTGAACCAGCTTTTGAAGGACCACAAGATGGAACATCAAAGTACAATGGTAAAGATGTTATTATGTTAACCTCTAATAATTATTTAGGCTTATCTACTCATCCAGAGGTTATTAAAGCTGTACAAGATGCTGTTGAGAAATATGGAACAGGAACATGTGGAGCTAGACTTCATAATGGAACAACTATATTGCATAAACAACTTGAAGAAAAGGTAGCAGAATTCTTTAGAACTGAATCAGCTATGATTGTTAGTGCAGGATATTTAGCTAATGTATCAGCTTTATCAACATTATGTAATGATTCAAAATCTGTAATAATAACAGACCAATTAAATCATATGAGTATAGTTGATGGAATTGCAATGTCAAACGCTAAAGTTAAGATATTTAGCCATAATGATATGGAAAAACTTGAATATATTCTAAAAAAATCTGAAGAGTTTGAAAGAAAATTAATAGTTGTAGATGGTGTTTATTCAATGGATGGTGATATTGCATGTCTAGATAAGATATCAGAATTAGCAGAGAAATATGATGCAGCTATTATGGTAGATGAAGCTCACTCTATGGGATTCTTTGGAGAAACAGGTAGAGGTATATCAGAACAGTTTGGATTAGAAGATAAAGTTGCAATAAAGATGGCAACATTCAGTAAATCTTTAGCAGGTGTAGGAGGATGTATTGCATCAGATAGTGATACTATAGAATATTTAAAACATCAAGCTCACCAATATATATTTAATGCAAGCTTACCACCAGCAGTAGTTGCAGGAGTTTTAAAATCTCTTGAATTAGCACAGAAAGAAACTTGGAGAAGAGAAAAACTTTGGGCTAATACAATCAGATTTAGAAAAGGATTAAAACAATTAGGATTTGACACAATGGATAGTATATCACCTATTATTCCAATTTATATTGGTGATGATATGACTAATATGAAGATGACAAAGGAATTATTAAATCGTGGAGTATATATAGCAACTGCTGTCTTCCCTTCAGTTCCAATGAATAAGAGTAGATTAAGAACAACTATTACTGCATCTTTAAGCACAGAAGAAATTGATAGAGCTTTAGATATAATGGGACAAGTTGGAAAAAAATTTGGAGTTATATAGGAAGGGGAAGGTAGCATGAAAAGTAAATTAATTGAGTTGTTGTCAAAGCAAGATATTTTTATAGGAGAAAACTTCAAGCAAAACAAAAGTGCATTCTTATTTCCTGGACATGGTTCTCAATATCCAAACATGCTTAAGGACTTAATTGAAAAAGAAGATATAGTTAAACAAGTTTTTGATGAAGCAGATAAGATATTAAGTGAGTTATGTGGTGAAAAATTAACAGATAAGATTATTTACAATAATGATGAAGAAAAAGTAACAGTAGAAGAAAAGTTAAAGAAAGCTAAGGTAATGCAGACATCTATATATACAGCTAATTATGCTATGTATAAGTTACTTACAAGGTTAGGAATGAAACCAGATTATTTATGTGGGCATAGTTTAGGAGAAATTTCAGCTTTAGTAGCTGCTGATGTTGTCTCATTTTCAGATGGTTTAAAAATTGTATATTACAGAGCTGAGTCACTTGATAAAATACCAGAAGAAAAAAGAGGCGGTATGGTAAGTGTATCAGTAGGGAAAGATAGTGAATTTGCAAGTAAGATCATTAATGAAGCAAAAGAGAAGTGCATTTTAGCATTACATAATACTCAAAATCAAATAGTATTATCAGGTAATGATTCAGCTATAAAAGAAGCTGTAGAAATATGTAAGAATAATAAAGTTATCTATAATGTTTTACAAGTATCTCATGCTTTCCATAGCAATATCTTAGAAGATGCTGTAAGTTACTATTATGAAAAAATTAAAGATATAAATTATAAAGAACCAAAAATAAAAATTTATTCTACTATTAAAAATAGATTATATCAAAAAGAAGATTTTACAGAAGAAGACTTTGCAAAAACATTAGCAAGTCAGCTTGTAACACCTTTTAGCTTCTGTGATATTGTGAAAAATATGTATGATGAATTAGACGTAAATACTTATATTGAAGTTGGTTGCAAAAACATATTAACAAGGCTAGTTAAAGATATATTAAGTGGTAAGGAATTTTATTCAATTGAAACTAATATAAAGGCAAAAGATGATAATTTATGTGTAGAAAGATTTAAATCGTATATGGACATAAACAATTTATCTTTATTCAAGAATGAAGTATCTAAAGAAGATGCTGAAAGTAAAGTTAGAAATATAGTTAAAACTCAAACATCATATCCATTAGATTTAATAATAGTTACTGATGAACCTATGATGTTAGATTTAGCCTTAAGTAAAGCAACTTTTAATAATATAGTTACTGAAATATCAAAAACATTTAATATAGATAAAACATTAATTAATAATGAAAATATTTCTTTAGAAGATATTATGAACATAATAACAAGTGATGCTAAGCCAGTCTTTACTGAAGTTAAAGTAGAAGAAACAGAAACTAAGAATACTGTTAAGAAAGCTACTTTAGTTAAAGCTGTAAATAATGAAAACATTGAAAAAGAAATAAAAGAAATAATAGCAGAGAAGACAGGATATCCAGTAGAAATGCTAGAATCAGATTTAGATTTAGAAGCAGATTTAGGTATAGATTCAGTAAAACAAGGAGAAATATTCGCTGTAGTAAGAGAGCACTTTGGATATGA
>NZ_FPBY01000113.1 GCF_900116755.1 Clostridium sp. DSM 8431 | reverse complement strand
TTCTTTCCCCTTGATTTTATTATTCATATTATATAATAGAATCTAGGCTGTTTCAACTAACATTGGAAAGAACCACTTTTAGTATGTGTTAAACAACTACTATGTATAAGGAGGTTGCCGTTGTGGATACTACGTTTAAATACATCTATATGTTAATGTTGAACTTTTAATATATATCCAAAGGGAAATAATGTACAAGTGTTTAAATACATCTATATGTTAATGTTGAACTAATTTCATAATCGAAATATCATGTTTCAAGTTGTTTAAATACATCTATATGTTAATGTTGAACTTTAATATAAATTCTTACAAAGATATAATATATATGTTTAAATACATCTATATGTTAATGTTGAACTGTAAGCTAGATATAAACTACAAAAGACATAATAGGTTTAAATACATCTATATGTTAATGTTGAACATAGAAAGAAGGAATTTAAATGAGTATAAATTTTAAGTTTAAATACATCTATATGTTAATGTTGAACTATAAAGCTTATCGTGGAATATCTTATAAGTCTATTAGTTTAAATACATCTATATGTTAATGTTGAACTTAAATCCTGGTGTTGGTTTAGGATCTGTTTCTACTGTTTAAATACATCTATATGTTAATGTTGAACGTCTTAGAATAAAAATTCCTGATAATTTACAATGTTTAAATACATCTATATGTTAATGTTGAACGAAGTGTAATAGGGGGTGGATTAAATGGCAGGAAGTTTAAATACATCTATATGTTAATGTTGAACAATCCATCCCATATGCTTCTAATACCATTACATGCGTTTAAATACATCTATATGTTAATGTTGAACAGCAATTGGAGTACAAGCTGTAAGCAATATTTTAAAGTTTAAATACATCTATATGTTAATGTTGAACGGGCAAATAACATCAACATTTTCTAACGTATCCAGTTTAAATACATCTATATGTTAATGTTGAACAGCAAGGAGGGAATTGTGTAGCTCTATCTATATATTTGTTTAAATACATCTATATGTTAATGTTGAACGCTTCATAACTTCCGGTTCTTATATTCCCACACAAGTTTAAATACATCTATATGTTAATGTTGAACCCAGTTAATATATTTAAGCTTTTTAGATATCTTTCCGTTTAAATACATCTATATGTTAATGTTGAACGAACTTCCAGAGGGGCTTAATCCAGAGGATTATAGTTTAAATACATCTATATGTTAATGTTGAACTTATGTTAAAGGAGATAATAATAAACTTTTAGAAGGAGTTTAAATACATCTATATGTTAATGTTGAACTGTGGCATTTCTAAATCATTTAACATTTTACACAAGGTTTAAATACATCTATATGTTAATGTTGAACTGGAACACTTTTAAGTTTAGCTGCTCTTAGCTCTAGTTTAAATACATCTATATGTTAATGTTGAACTAGTAATGTTTACCAAAATAATAGAGGTGATTTAAGTTTAAATACATCTATATGTTAATGTTGAACTGCATTTAAATACATACTTAATTTATTCCATGTAGCGTTTAAATACATCTATATGTTAATGTTGAACTGGAAAGAAAGGAACTTTAAGCTTAGGAGAAATAAAGTTTAAATACATCTATATGTTAATGTTGAACTATCGGTGTTAACTGGTATTGGAAAGGTGGTATATTGTTTAAATACATCTATATGTTAATGTTGAACCTTTAAGTTTTAATTACTATTGTAATGATAGTAATAGTTTAAATACATCTATATGTTAATGTTGAACTATATGAAAATCTGCATACCAATGTTGGAATGTTGGTTTAAATACATCTATATGTTAATGTTGAACTTTAGGACAAGCTACTGATGAAGAAAAAGCAGAGTAGTTTAAATACATCTATATGTTAATGTTGAACTATATGAAAATCTGCATACCAATGTTGGAATGTTGGTTTAAATACATCTATATGTTAATGTTGAACTTTAGGACAAGCTACTGATGAAGAAAAAGCAGAGTAGTTTAAATACATCTATATGTTAATGTTGAACTGTTGAATTTTAATCAAACATAATCATTATAAGCGTTTAAATACATCTATATGTTAATGTTGAACAGAATTATGTAATAAATTTACTTTCTATAGAATTTGGTTTAAATACATCTATATGTTAATGTTGAACACGTTTTTATATAAATATGGATTATGATACCTTTGTTTAAATACATCTATATGTTAATGTTGAACTCAAGCTATCATACAGACAATTAGAAACTATAGTGTTTAAATACATCTATATGTTAATGTTGAACCAAAGCTTTTAAGCCATTCCTCTTTTATTATACCTCACCTAACCCAAGTTATACACTAATTTCTCAAAATTTTTTCCAACCGAATCATAAAAACTAAAATCTAATATTAAATATAACTCTATTTATTGATATAAGTAGTTTTAAACTTGTACATATCAAAGAAACGGTTGGAAAAACTAATAATTTAACTACCCGTTAAATTTTTGTTTAAGAGCTAATAACATCTGTGGAGTAAGTTCATTAGGGTTACTACTAATTAAATTTTCATCTTCAAGATTAGAACTATCTTTAGTGTCAATGTCTTCTATATCTATCAACGCTCCATATCCCAAATTAGTTTTTGCTCCTATACCTATGTCTTTTATAATTGCTTTGAATAATTCTCTCTTTTGATTTATGCTTAAAATACCATCCTTGAGATTAAATTCAAAACGCCAAGCTACATCTGGCATTACTTTTAAAAACTTTATTGGTACCGGATTTTTTAAAGGGCTCTTATGTGGAGTAATATAGTCTTCACCTAAAATATATGAAGCTTTCGTATTTTCTAAATCAATCACAGCATCAAAGAAGACATCTCTCTCATAAATATTCAAAGTTTTATTATCTTTTTTTCCTTCAAAAATTTCATTAGTCAATACTTCAAAATTACTCATATCCAGTTTTTCTGTTTTAATCACGCTAACCTTTTTATCTTTAATACACGAATTTAGTATACTATTAATATAATATAATTTCTCTTTATTCTTATTATTGTTTTCTTCAAAATTAGAATCATTTTCATTTTTTTTAATATAAAATACACTTCTTAATACACCTTTTACAGATGAACCGTTTATTATTGGAATACCGCTTGTGTAATCAAACTCTAGACCAAGTTTAAGCTCACCATTTTTACTGATTTTATGATTATAGCCACTTCCTATTAATAAACCAGGATATGTAGTTTTTAATATAAAACTCTCATTATCCTTATTAACTTTATCTATGGAATTTAGCTTTTCTCTTTTACTTCTATAAATTAGCTGTTCATTTTTTATGTCAAAATAATAACTATTGTCCTCTTCATTTTTAGAAAAATTATCTGTTATAAGATCATCAAAATAGTCTTTATAGTATAAATAAGATAAGTTTCCTTCAACCTCATTTGGGTTTAGCTTTAAAAGTGGAATGAATCTTAAAAAGTCTTCTATTATCTTTAGTATCTTATTTTTACACTTTTCTAAGTTATTACTGTTTGTATAACCAAAATAGTTAATTATTTTAGATATGTACCTTCCTTTACCAATAAGTTCATTTATTGTTGAAGAAGTATTTTTTTTATTAATTTTACTCCTAAAATATTCAAGCTCTCTTTCACAATTTTCCATTTTCTCTTTATCATCAAGATTAATTCCACTTTTTTTTAGTGTTTCAATAATTAGTTTAATAGTTTTTTTTTCACACTCTCTATCATCACTAGATTTTTTACTTTTTTTTTGAGAGTTTTGCCTATCATTTTGCTCATCCCCAAATTCAAAAACTCTAATCCCAAGTTTTAAAGCAATAGCAGCATTTATAATTTCATATTTAGCCTTTTTTAATTGATCGTTACTTTTTTTATTTTCTTCAAGAAGATAGTCTTTAAGATTTTGTTTTTCCGTTTGTACTGTATCTGATTCTTTTAAAATATTAAAGATAAGTTCAGGCACTCTAAATCTCTCTTCATTAGCACTAGAATTTTTATCATTAAAAAAAGTAACTGTAGCTAAAATACCACTTTGAATAATACTAGCACCAAAACTTGATATGTAGCCATTAAACTCATTTGGTACTTTGCCATTTTTAAATATATTTTTTTCTTTTTCAATACATTTAATAGCATATGGAATTAAATCTTCTACTCTTTTCTTATTCACTTTTTCTTCACTTCCCTCTACTTAAGTTTAGTAATATTGCAATATCCATAACCTATTGTTGCATTGCCACCAATCTGTACTAAATTTTCAGTTATACTATTGAATAATAATTTTTTATTGCCATCTCTACACAAACCAAAGTAGAATCTTGTTTCTCTAGGTACTACTTCTTCATACCATAGATTTTTGCTTTCACCATTTTCAAGTTTATTCCTTGCTATTATAGGAAGTTCCTTGACGAAATCTCCAAACTTTTTATCATCTATTATAATTAGATTTTCGTAAAACAACTTTTTCATATCATCATTATTAACTTCTTGACAGTAAACATCTTCACCTTCAATATTAACTTTACTTTTGCTATTTTTTTCATTAGTATAATCATTTGAAAGTTTTAGTGGTATATCTAATAAATCTAAAAAGCCAAGAAATTCTTTCATTATTCCAAAACAAGTTACATTGTAATATGGTCTATTGTCACTTCTCATTGGTATTGATAATAGCATGCCAGGAAAAACTCTATATAATCCCATTTTGGTTTCATCGCCAAAAATTTCATTTACATCATTCTTGCTATATCTACTTTCTAAGTAATTTCTTAAACTTCCTTTTAAACTAGATGAATTTATTATTGGATATTTTGTTATAACATCTTTTTGTACCTCATTATCAATAATTCCATAGCTAGTATTACCATCACCAACATGTAAGTTTGTTATACATCTTATTAAATACAACTCAAAGTTCTCCATTATTTTCCTCCCCCAATAATATGATTGTATCCTATATTGCTCATGTTATTATATTTTTCAATAGTATTTTTCAACTCTTCATATTTACCATTCTTAGCATATAAAATTGAACCTCTTTCTAAAAGAGAATACTTCTTCTCACTTCTTATAAATCTATTGCTATAATTTCCGCAGTTAATTTTTTTAAACTCAAGTTTTAAACATCTAAAGTCTTGAGTACTAGAGATAGAATAACTACATAACTTTGTATATTCCTCATACTTAAGAAAAGTATTAGATAATAAGATTAGCTTATTATCTGTAATACACTCCTTGAAAATTTTATTAATATCAGGAATATTTTCATTGTAAATTTTTTTTAATTCTAAAATAAAGCTTGTACCTTCACCGCCTAAGTTAACTATTGATCTATTTTGGGGAGTATATTTATCATCAAACTCCACTGTAAATGCAAATTTTATGTCCTTATAATTTTGCCCTTCATTAAACCTATATCTATTAATTCTAAAGAGTCCATTGTCATTAGTCTTATAAACTCCCCCTAAATTTATACCTATATTACTTTCTAGCTTAAAAATTTCATCAAAATCCACAATATTTTTATTCTTATCTAAAACTACAAAATCATTAGATATCCCATCTTTATTTTTATAATCTAAAGGAATTGGAGTATTTTCCAACTCACCATCTCCATAATTTACTTTACAAACATCACTATTTTGTTCTATCCTAAGAGGAGTATAATATTTATTCTTGTCTCTTTTAATCGTTCCACCTTCACCTTGTTTTTCCTCATAACATTTATGATCTTTAGGTACAGGCATTAAAAATTTCTTTTCATTTCTATCTTTATTTTTACAAGATATTATCGTTGGTGAAATTTTTTTTATAAATTTAAAATCTTGAGCTTCTTTTGCATCAATATTTTGAAAACTTCTTTTTCCAATTAGTTCTGCAATAATCTCTTTTTCTTCGCTCTTATAATCCCACTTTACCTTATAAAGTTTTGGATCATACTCTATTAATACTTTTTTTCTCAGCATTCCTAATATTGAAGTCTGCTGTGGAAATATATTAGAAGAAACTATATTATTTTTTAAAGAATCACCATCTCTTTGAGTTCTCTCTCCACCAAAGAAAAAACTCCCTATTGGCTTTAACTCTGCAAGATATTTAGCCATTCTTATTCATCTCCTTTTTCTAAAAGATTACTTTCTTCATTAATAAATCTTATAAATTTAAGACACGCATATATATTAGTAATTGATATATCATCTGAATTTCCATATTCTTCATACATAAAAACTATGAATTCTTTTATATTTTTAATGAAGTTAAGCACTCTTTTCTCTTTATGAATATCTTCATTAAAGTTATTATCAAAGTAATTATTAAGCTTTTCGCTACAATTTCCTATTTCATTTAATATTTTTTTATCTCTTAAAAATCTTATGTGAATTTGGTTTAAGGTATCTTTAATATCTTTATCGTTTGTGCTACTAGATATGTTATTGAAGAGTTCAATAAATTTATTATAAGTTTGTCCACTTTTCATTAATGTAGCTGAAAAATTTTCTCCACTACTTTTTACCAATTTAAATGCTAAGGCATTTTTTTCTGTATTTCCACATTTAAAGTTTTTAGCATCTTCAAACAACAGGTTTGCTGTATCTGGAATTACAGTGTATAAAGGATATTTTTGATGGAATACTTCCATGCCAATAGAAATGCTAGGATTAGATTCTTTGTAATCTTTAAACTTTTCATTAAATTTAAAATCTAATTCATTAAATAATTGAAATATATTATTACTGCTTGATTCTGATTTACTATTCTTTATTGGAGCAAAAAATAATAAGTCATCTCCTCCTGCATATATAGGAAATCCTCCATAGTTATTAATTATAGTTACCGCATCTTTAGAGTATTCAAGTAGCTTTTTTGAAAACTTTTTGCATTTATCATTATTGGTTAAATTTTTAATTACCTTCCCCATAGAATCACCATCTATCTGTACTAAAGCTACATATTCATGATACTTTCTTAATCTTTCTTTATATTCATTTTTATTCAAATATTTTATAAGTTCATCATCACTATTATATTTTTTGTTTTTGGGTATATTTAGTTCTTTAGTAGCAATTCTTATTATAGAAGGATATAATATTTCTTTATCCTCCTTATATTGAAATGCATCATCAGTTAAAAAAGTATTTTTAACGTTATTTTTATTAGTATCCGTCCCAAAAATCTTGAATATATAATCCTCTTCTTCTTCCTCTAAATACTTTTCTCGTAATTCAATTGCGTCTAAATATTTAGAAACAGAACCTATGATAGATTCATTTTCCTTTACATCTACCTCAATAAAATATATTTTAAAATAATTTTTGATATATTTTTCAATACCAGTTTTATTTAATTTATCACAACTTAATTTACTTAATTCAAAGCATATTTTATCAACCAAATCTAACTTAACTTCTTTGATTACTTTATATAGTTTTTTGAAGTCGTCCTTATCAGACTTAAATATTAATCTGTCGTGAAATAATCCTGCTTTTGTATTCTCAAATAAATCAGTATTTATTGCATTATTGCTTTTGTCTAGAATATTAGGAACTATAAATTTATCTGGAGATATAATGACTTTTTCACCTTTTTTATAGTCTATCAATTTAGAAATTATATTCTTCATTATATAAGAAAAAATATAGCTGCTTCCCCATAGTTCTCCTGTTGAACGTGCTTTATTAATTGTTTTGCTAATTGGTCCTATAGTCACTCCTATATACGTACTCATCATTTCACCTCTATCTTGCCTTTAAAAGCCAATTTATGTTTTTTCTTAAAATTAGTATTCTTATTTAAGGAATCAAAAAAACATTTTAAGAAATCATCTAAATTGAATTCTTCTTTACTAGGAGTTCTTATTTCTTTTCCTTTTTTACATCCTTCTTTTTTAAAATAAAATTTTTCATCATATATGTTAGTATCCTCTTCTGATATTATTATGAGAATATTTCCTATTATTTTAAATAATATTGGAGATTTATAGCGTTCTACAGATGTAGACTCATACTTAACGACTCCACCTTTCTTTTTATTAGGTAATGTTTTGTAATCTATATAATCACAAACACCTAAAACAGCTCTTTCATATCTATATTGACATTTATCACCATCATTACCTTTATTGAAAATATTATTTACTATAAACTGCTTTTCATCTTTAATATTTTCATTATTATTCATATATTTAAATAAGTATGACTCTTCTTTTTTAGGGTAACTTATACCGCTTTTCATATATTGATAAATTTTATAAGCATCATCTCTAATTTTATTATACATAGTATCATCTTTTATATTATCTTCATATTCTATATAATAGATTTTATTATTATCTTTCAATTCCTTAATTCTATTTATTATATCTTCATTTTTTCTATTATCTCTCTTAGAAGTAAATGATCCAAAAGTCTTATTCTGCCTAAATCCAAAATTATTAATTAATAAAAAGTCATCAAAATTATCATCTATAGCCTTAATTAATTCTCTATTTAATGAAAAAAATTCAACACTAATCTTTCCATTATTTACAAATACCAGTCTATTTGCATCAATTTTATCCGAGTCCCCTATATTATTAAAATAGAATGATGTATTTTTATTAATTTTATTTGAATCTATCTTTCCACTAGTTTTAAATCTAATTTTATAATTTAATGGTTTCTTATCAAAAAAATCCTCTTCTGTCATACCTTCTTTATATCCAATTAAATATTGTTTATACTGATTAAATTCTTTAAAAATATATTTAATCAAGAACTTGTCCAACTTAGGTTTGACTTCTGTTCCTCTTAAAACAGCACCTTTTTGTTGTCCTTGGAATTGAATAATAGGTGTATGTTGCACTAATTCAATTTCTAATTTATTCATTATTGTCACCTTCTTTTATCAAAGCTTTATTTTTTCTTTATATTTTTATCAATAAAATTCTTTTCAATTTCACTCCAGATAATAGTTATGAGTAATATGTAAAATATTGTGGGTTCATCAAATTGTTCATAAATTTTACCAACAAGTTCAGTTATTAATGCCATTATGCTAATAATTAAGCTAACTGCACCAATTTTTCCTCCTATATAAGTTATGAAATTTACCTTTTCACTAACTTGATTGTTATATATCCCATTAGTATAGTTATACATTTCTCTTATATTATTCTCTAAACTATCAACATCTTCTTTTATTCTCATTTTTGCAAGAAGCATATCATACATTTCAATCCCCTGTTCTTGAGGGGTAACCTCTCTAAAATAAATACTATTTGAAAAACACATATACAACTTTTGAAGGCTCGTTACATCACTTAATGTTCTTTCCTCATCTAATGCAGCAATCCTTGATATTTCTTCCTTAAATCTTAATAAAGATGCTCTATCTGTTAAAGCTAGTAAAACCATTTCACAATATATAGTTTTAAATTGATTTATTAATATATCTGTAAATTCATTATTATTTGCAACAACAACGAAAGAATATCTTGTTATTCCATACAATGTATTATAATTGCTCCATCTCACATATGTTGATTCCTTTATAAGTTTTTCTTTCATCTCTTCATTCTGACATGTACAAGAACCATTATCTATAAAAATGTACTTATACCATACGTCACTAAAATAATCTCCATTAACAATTAAATTAGAAAATAAACTATCAACTAAAAATGACATAACAAACATTCTATCATCTATAATAGGAGTTATTACAATTTTATTTTTAATATCTTGACACTTTTCACAAAGAAAACTTTCACCTAAAATATCTGTAATAACACTTGAAATATTAATAGAACTACTTAATCTTTCTTCTTTGAAATCATGTTCTTTAAACTTTTCTTCACCAAAATTACTAATATATGGTTTACTTTTTTTGTCAGAAGAGTTATTTGATATATTCATCAATGAGATATCTGCAAGAAAATTATCTCTACATTTTTCTAATGGCAAAAACTGAGGATAAATCCTTCTTCCATAATCATTTATTTTAAGAATATCCTCCTTTTTCTCAAATTCATTATTTTCAACAAAAAAAATAAGATTAGCAACACCTGTTTTGTAAATTTTAAGCTTTATATCTGTTAACTTTAAAGAATACTCTTTATTTTTTAGTGAAATAACATATTTAGAATTTTCATTTATTCCTTTAAACTTAAAACATTTTACAAGTTCATCTTGGGTATTGATATTCTTATTTTCTAAAATTTTTTTATCATTTGTATCATTAGTATTATTTCGTCCGTAAATTACTTTTCTGACATTTTTATAAAAATAAACATACTGATTATAATCAATATATTCTTTTATATTTTTACCTTCCTCTTCCCAATATTCTGTTTCCAACAAAAGAGTTTTAAATTTTTCAAAATTTATTCTTTCATTTATTTCTTTATTAAAAGATAATTCATCTTTAAAATAATCCCATTTGAAAGGAAAAATAAAAATATGATAGCTTATCTTCTTAATATCATCCATCACCTATTTTCCCCCTACTATTTTAAATAATGAAGTTCAGTCTCCATAAACTCACATGTCATTGTTCTTTGATTTAATTGTTCCTTTAACTTCTTGGCCAATACTAAAACTGCCTCTTTCCAAGCCTCAAGATTATTAACAAATTCCTTATTTGCTACACCAGTTATAACTACTGTCCTTTCTCCACCTCTTGGACATCCCCATTCTTGGTTGTAAACAGTATAGCTACATTTAATGACTGCTGAAATATAAATATTATTTTTTTTATACAAAGTTTCAGCATTATCTTGCCATAGACAACTTACTATTTTTTCATGATTCGCTAAAGTATTATTTAATTTTTTGTATCCCCCCTGTATACCTGTAACTATTTCAAATCTTAATGTTTTTTTCATAGAAGTCTCCTTATTCGTAAATACTAATAAAAAATCTATCAGCTATTTGTTTTTTAAAAAAACAACCTTTATTATATATAATACTATTTTTATGTATAAAAGTAAAATGAATTTATGGCACTAAATGCTATTTATTCCAAAATACATAAAATAATTCTTTATATGTTCCCTTAATAAATTATATTTGTAAGCGTAAAAGTTTTTGGCGTCTTTTATTGCTTCAAAAATAGTAATAAAATATCCCTATAAAGTTATTGAGATTTACATCATACCTCAATTATCTTTATAGGGATTTACTATTTCTTATCTTTAATTTTTAGATCATCCGGTATCTTATCAGCCCAAGGCATAAGATTCTCTAAGCTTTCGCTATCGGTTGTATCTATATTTATTAAGTTATCAAAAAGATAAACTAAATACTTTTCTATAACCAGCTTATTAGCCTTGGCAGTTTCCACAATACTATATAAATAACTACTAGCAGTTGCTCCTTTTGCAGT
>NZ_FPBY01000111.1 GCF_900116755.1 Clostridium sp. DSM 8431 | reverse complement strand
CTTTCCATTCCGAACAGGACAGTTAAGCTCTACAGCGCCGATGGTACTTCACGGGAGACTGTGCGGGAGAGTAGGACGTTGCCAGGTGATTAACAGGAAAGCATTAGAAGAAATTCTAATGCTTTTTTCGTATACTTAAATAAAATAGAAATAATTAAAAGCAGTAATATGATCTTAAATATATAGATTCTGTTACTGCTTTTTTTCCTATTAACAAAATATAAAATTTCTTTAGCAGTGAGTATTAATATCAGAGAGGTTCTAGTATGTAAGTTTTTTAATATAAATTTATTTTGATTTTGAAAGCTTTTATGAGATCAACAAAATTGATTCCTAGGCTAAAAGGCTTGATGTTAGTAACTTTTTTCTAAAAACAAATTAATATCTTATTTCACAAAATTAGTTTTTTAGTATGTTAGAAAATATTTGTTTTTAGAGATACTTGTATACTACATAATAAGTTTATAATTTTTTTCAATAAATTTACAAAAATGGATGAAAAATCATTGTGGATTTGTTATTATATAAATATAACTTATTGAAAAAAGGGTATAGAGAATTGTTCTAGTTCATTGAGGAGGGTTATATGTTGGAAACTAAAAGTAATGAGAAAGACACTCTAAGTCAAAACAAAGTAAATGTAGGTGTAAAAGACAGTAAATTAGGAAAAGAAGTTACTATAACAGAAAAACCAATAGTTAAAAAAGAAGAAGTTAAGGTGAAGGGGAACAATAAAAAGAGTGCTAAGAAAAGTAAAAAAGTAAAAGGTTCTTCAGCTGCAAAAAATAAAAAAGCATCAATTGCAGCTTCCAAGATAACAAAAGAAGAAAAAAGAGATGAGGGAATCGAAAAGTATGGTAGAAAGCTTAATAAATATGACTTAACTGATTTTAATACTTATCTTTTCCATGAAGGTAAAAACTATGAAGCTTATAACATAATGGGTGCTCATTTAACTACTGAAATGAGGGTGAAAGGTGTTAGATTTACAACTTGGGCACCAAATGCTACAGCAGTATATGTAGTAGGTTCTTTCAATAACTTTGAAGTTAGGGAAGAGTACAAGTTGCAAAAGGTAACTGAACATGGAATATGGAGTGGTTTTTTTACTGAGCCTGTAGAAAATGATCTCTATAAATTCTGTGTAGTAGATAAAAATGGATTAAAGGGTGAATTTAAATCTGATCCATATGGAGTACAAAGTGAAATTAGACCTAATAATGCATCTGTAATTTATGATCAAACTAGATATAAGTGGAATGATAAGAAATGGCAGATGAAACAAAAGAAAGTCAATGTTTTTGAAAGTCCAATAAATATCTATGAAGTTCATCTAGGTTCATGGAAAAGAAAAGACAATGGCGATTTTTTAACATATGAAGAGTTAAGTAAAGAACTTCCTAAGTATGTTAAAGATATGGGTTATACCTATGTTGAAATAATGCCTATATTAGAGCATCCATTAGATGCATCATGGGGATATCAAGGTACAGGATATTATTCTCCAACAACAAGATATGGAAAGTTGGAAGACGTTAAGAAGTTAATTGATGCTTTCCATAATGAAGATATTGGAGTAATTCTTGATTGGGTACCAGGACATTTCTGTAAGGATTCTCATGGACTATATAGATTTGATGGTACTCCAACTTATGAATATCAAGAAGGTTGGAGAGCAGAAAATGCAGGTTGGGGAACTTGCAATTTTGATTTAGGAAGACCTGAAGTAAAGAGTTATTTGATATCTAATGCTTTATATTGGTTTAGAGAATTCCATGTAGATGGATTAAGAGTAGATGCCGTATCTAGTATTTTATATCTTGATTATGATAGAAGCGATGGTCAGTGGGTTCCTAATAAATATGGTGGTAATGGAAACTTAGAAGGAATGCAGTTTTTAAAGGATCTTAATACAGCAGTATTATCAGAATTTCCTTCAGGACTCATGATAGCTGAGGAATCAACAGCATGGCCAAATATCAGTAAACCACCAAAAGATGATGGATTAGGTTTTAATTTTAAATGGGATATGGGATGGATGAATGATGTTCTTGAATATGTTCAGGTGGATCCACTATATAGAAGACAATTTCACAAAAATATTACTTTCTCTATGATGTACAGCTATTCAGAGAACTTTATATTACCACTATCTCATGATGAAGTTGTTCATGGAAAGAAATCTCTTCTTAATAAGATGTGGGGAGATAAGTGGAATAAGTTTGCTGGAGTTAGAGTCTTTGCTACTTATATGATGGCTCATCCAGGTAAAAAGTTATTATTTATGGGCTCTGAGTTTGCTCAATTCATTGAATGGAGAGAATATGAAGGCCTAGAGTGGATATCAATGGAAGATGATGAATGTTATAAAGAAACTCAAGTATTCTTCAAAGATTTAAATCACTTATATAGAGATAATAAGGCTTTCTGGGAACTTGATTATGATGTTAATGGTTTCTCATGGATAGACCCTGAAAATAAAGATCAGAGTATTTTGGTATTTATGAGAAAGAGTAGGGTAAAAGAAGATACATTAATTTTTATAATTAACTTCAAATCAGAAGTATATTATGACTTCACAATAGGAGTTCCATTCCTAGGAGAATATGAAGAAGTATTTAATAGTGATTCTACTAAATATGGTGGTTCTGGTCAGGTTATAGGTGAAACTTTGTATTCAGATGATAAGCCTTTCCATAATCAAAAATATTCGTTGAAGGTAAAGGTGCCACCAATGGCAGCATTAGTATTAAAGGTTAAAGACATAGTTAGCCAAGATACTAAAAAAGATACAGCTGACAATAAAAGAGAAGATTAAAGGTTAATTGGGGGAGAGTAGAATATGAAGGTTTTATTTGTTGCATCTGAAGCAGCACCACTCATCAAGAGTGGTGGCCTTGGTGATGTTGCAGGAGCTTTACCTAAAGAGCTTGCGAAAAAGGGAGTAGACGTTAGAGTTGTACTTCCTAAATATAAGGGTATTAACTGGAAGCTAAAAGATAAACTTCAATTTGATAGATGGTTTATGATAAATGTAAGTTGGAGAACTAGATACGTTGGTGTATTTACCTATAAACAAGATGGAGTTACTTATTATCTAATAGATAATGAAGCTTACTTTAATCGTGATGGATTATATGGATATTTTGATGATGGGGAACGTTTTGCATATTTTGATAGAGCAGTATTAGAAATGCTAAAACAAGTTGATTGGCAGCCAGATATCATACACTGTAATGACTGGCAGACAGGTATGATACCAGTTATGTTAACCCTTGAATATTCTAGAAAAGATTTATTTTATGCAGGAATGAGAACTGTATATTCTATTCATAATATCTTATTCCAAGGATGCTTTGATAAAGTTATATTACCAGAGTTATTTGGATATGATTATGAACCTTATGAAAATAAGAGTCTAGAGTTTAATAAGGGTGTTAGCTTTATGAAAGGAGCTATTAACTACTCAAATTTAATCAGTACTGTAAGCTATAGTTATGCTGAAGAAATTAAAACTCCTTATTATGGAGAAGGTTTAGATGGACTTTTAAGATGTAGATCTGGGGCTTTAAGAGGTATAGTAAATGGTATTGATTATGATGAATTTAACCCAGAGACAGATGACTATATCTATAAAAAATATAATGTTAATACTTTAAAAGAAAAATTAACAAATAAAGAGCAACTTCAAAAGGATCTAGGTTTATATCAAAGCAGAAATACACCAATGATAGGAATGGTAACAAGACTTACAAGTCAAAAGGGAATTGATTTAATAGTAAATATTGCAGATAGATTATTACAGCAGGATGTTCAGCTAGTTATTCTAGGTACTGGTGATAAGAACTTTGAAGATCATTTTAAATGGCTTGATTATAGATATGGAAATAAAGTATCTGCCAACATTAAGTTTGATAATGAATTAGCGCATAGAATTTATGCTTCGTCAGATATGTTCTTAATGCCATCATTATTTGAACCATGTGGCTTAGGACAACTTATAGCATTAAGATATGGAACAATTCCAATAGTAAGAGAAACTGGGGGACTTAGAGATACAGTTCAACCTTATAATCAGTATGAAGAAACAGGAAATGGCTTTAGTTTTGCTAACTTTAATGCTGATGAAATGCTTAATATTATTCAATATGCTATGGGAATTTATCAAGATAAGAGACAGTGGAATAAGCTAATAAGACATGCTATGAATTCTAATAATAGTTGGAGTAAATCTGCTGATGCATATCTAAATATGTATAACGAATTATGTTATAGATAATTAATCTGTAAACAATAAGGGAGGAAGTAGAATGATATCAGTAGATAAAAAAGAATTCAAAAAAGCATATATAAATAAATTTTTAGAACTAAACGGAACAGATTTAAAAGAAGGAAGTAATCTACAAAAGTATGAAGCTTTAGCAGGACTTATAAGAGATTATGTTTCAAGAACATGGCTTAGAACTAACAAGAAAAATAATAAGAGTGGTCAAAAACAGGTATTTTATTTTTCAATGGAATTTTTATTAGGAAGACTTCTTGGAGATGCTCTTCTTAACTTAGGAATAAGAGATGTTTGTAAATCAGCATTAGCAGAATTAAATATAGATTTAGAAGAGCTTGAAAACTTTGAGCACGATCAAGGACTAGGTAATGGAGGTCTTGGAAGATTAGCAGCCTGTTTCCTAGATTCTATGGCTTCTTTAAAGATACCTGGTAATGGATGTGGAATAAGATATAAATATGGATTCTTTGAGCAGAAGATTGTAGATGGAAAGCAGGTAGAAGTTTCTGATGATTGGCTAAAGGAGGGTAATGCCTGGGAAACTAGAAAAGCTAATAAAGCAGAAATAGTAAAGTTTGGTGGGGAAGTTAAAGTTGATTATATAAATGATCACTTAACTTTCACTCATGTTAATTATGAACCAGTTTTAGCAGTACCTTATGACACTCCAATAGTAGGATATAAGAATGATATTGTAAATACATTAAGATTATGGAGTGCAGAGGCTGTTTCAAATGAATTTGATTTTTCATCCTTCAGTAGAGGTGATTTTCTACAAGCTATTGAATATAAAAATTCAGTTGAGTCAATTTCACAGGTTTTATATCCAGAAGACTCCTTTTATAAAGGAAAAATTCTTAGATTAAAACAAGAATATTTCTTTGTTTCAGCTGGAGTTCAAAGTATAGTAAGACACTTTAAAAAGCATGGAGGTAGAGTTGAAGAATTAGATGAAAAAATAGCAATTCATATAAATGATACTCACCCAACCCTTGCTATACCAGAGCTTATGAGAATATTAGTAGATGAAGAGGGACTTCCATGGGAGGATGCATGGAGAGTTACTACTAATACAGTATCATATACTAATCACACTATCTTAGCAGAAGCCTTAGAAAAGTGGCCTATAGATATGTTTAAGTCCTTACTTCCAAGAATATATATGATTATTGAAGAAATAAATAGAAGGTATTGTGAAGAGTTATGGAATAAGTTCCAAGGACAATGGCAGAAAATATCTGACATGTCTATACTAGCTGATGGTCAAGTTAGGATGGCACACTTAGCTATAGTAGGAAGTCATAGTGTAAATGGTGTTGCTAAGCTTCATACTGAAATATTAAAGAAGAGGGAAATGAGTAATTTCTATTATCTATATCCTAATAGATTTAATAATAAAACTAATGGAATAACTCATAGAAGATGGCTTTTAAAGAGTAATCCAGGTTTAACAAGCTTATTAAAAGATACAATAGGAACAAGTTTTATAAAGCATCCTATTGATTTATGTAATTTTGAAAGACATCTAGATGATAATGCTGTTTTAGAAGAGTTAACTAATATAAAACACAATAATAAAGAAGCATTAGCTAAGCTTATTTTAGATAAACAAGGTATTAAAGTAAATCCAGATTCTATATTTGATGTGCAGGTTAAAAGAATACATGCATATAAGAGACAGCTTATGAATTGTTTAAGAATAATGGATTTACATAATTCATTAATAGAAAATCCAAACCTCGATATTGAGCCAAGAACATTTATTTTTGGTGGAAAGGCAGCTCCAGGTTATTACTTAGCTAAAAGCATAATTGAACTAATTAATTCAGTTGCTAAGACAGTAAATAATGATTCTAGAGTAAAGGATAAAATAAAAGTTGTCTTTATGGAAAATTACAATGTATCTCTTGCTGAAAGAATTATTCCAGCAGCAGATGTAAGTGAACAAATTTCAACTACAACAAAAGAGGCGTCAGGTACTTCTAATATGAAGTTTATGATGAATGGAGCTGTTACAGTTGCAACTCTTGATGGTGCAAATATTGAAATTAGAGACGAAGTTGGTGATAACAATATAGTTATCTTTGGATTAACTGCAGATGAGGTTATGGGGTATTACAACAATGGAGGATATAGTTCTTCTGGATTATATAATAGTGATTCAAGAATAAAGAGAGTTGTAAATAGCTTAATAGATGGAAGTTATAATGCTGATAAAGATAGATTTAGAAATATATATGAAAGTTTGATTAACCTTAATGATGAATTCTTTGTTTTAAGAGATTTTGATTCATATCTTAAGGCACAGGAAAAAGTTAATATGTTATATAAAGATACTTCAAATTGGCAGAAGATGTGTGGCGTAAATATAGCACATTCAGGAATATTCTCTTCAGATAGAACTATAGAACAGTATGCAACAGGTATTTGGGGATCAGAAGTAATTTATAAAAACTTGTAGAAAGGTGAAATCTAATGGAAGAGTTAAGGATAATTCATGACTCTCAGAAGATGAATTATAGAAAACCATTTGGAGCTGTTGAATCTGGAGAAAAAGTAAAGATTGCTTTGTATATTAATAGGGATACAGAGGTCATACTTCAAATAATTAAATCGGATGGATTAATAAGAGATATTAATATGGATAAGGAATACTTAAATGATGGTTCTTTTAAGTATTTTGCGGAAGTTGATACATCTGACTATATTGGACTATTGGAGTATTATTTTGTGATTATACAAGGCTATGACAGAGTATACTATGGAAATAATGATGAGAGATTAGGTGGGATTGGTCAGGTTTATAACTACAATCCTATTCCTTATCAAATAACAGTATACGAGAAGAGTATAGTTCCTGACTGGTATAAAGAAGGGGTAATTTATCAAATTTTTGTAGATAGATTCTGTAATGGCAATAAAGATGGTAAAGTGTTACAGCCAAAGAAAAATTCTTTTATATATGGTGACTGGAGCGATAAACCAATGTATATAAAAGATACTTTAGGCAGAATAGCAAGATGGGATTTTTATGGAGGTAATTTAGAAGGGGTAATAAGTAAATTAGATTATTTAAAAGAGTTAGGTATAAGTATTATATACCTTAATCCTATTTTTGAAGCATCAAGCTGCCACAAGTATGATACTGGTGATTATGAGAAAATAGATGAAATGTTTGGTACTAAAGAGACTTTTGAAAGATTATGCAGTATGGCAAAGGAAAAGGGCATGAGGATTATATTAGATGGTGTTTTTAGTCATACTGGATCTGATAGTAAGTATTTTAATAAGTTTAACAATTATGAAGAGGTAGGAGCATATCAATCTACAGAATCTAAGTATTATAAGTGGTATAGATTTCAGCATTATCCTGATAAATATGAGTGCTGGTGGGGAATAGATAACCAGCCTAATGTAGAGGAATTAGAACCTTCATATGCTGATTATATAGTAAATGGAGAAAACTCCATAATTGAAAGATGGATGAAATCAGGAGCTAATGGATGGAGACTAGATGTGGCTGATGAACTTCCAGACGACTTCATTAAAATGATAAAAAAGAAAATGAAAGAAGTTAAAGAGGATAGTGTTCTTATTGGAGAGGTATGGGAAGATGCCTCAAATAAGGTGAGTTATTCACAAAAAAGAGAATACTTCTATGGAAAAGAATTAGATTCAGTAACTAATTATCCATTTAGAGAAAGTTTCATTAATTTTATAAAAGGATATATTAAATCAGATAAATTTAAAAAGATAATACTTTCATTATATGAAAATTATCCAAGAGAGAATTTCTATGCATGTATGAATGTATTAGGGACTCATGATACGGAAAGAATTTTCACAATATTAGATGAAAGAGTGGAATTATTTAAATTGATAATAGGATTACAGATGACGCTTCCGGGTGTACCTATTGTCTATTATGGTGATGAGGCTGGAGTTACAGGGGGGAAAGACCCTGATAATAGAAAGACTTATCCATGGGGAAATGAGAATATAGATATTTTAGATTATTATAGATTATTAATTGGTATAAGAAATAGGGAAAAAGCACTTAAAAAGGGTAATTTAAAATTTTATGATACAGATTTAGATGTGTGTATGTATGAAAGACAATTTGAAAATGAAATTGTATTAATTGCAGTAAATACATCTGGCGAGAATAAGACATTAAACAATATAAGCTTAAAAGGAAAGTATTTTGACTTGTTAAATAGGAGTAGAGAGATGACAGAGCTTGAGGATAATGGAACTTTAATTCTTAAAAAATTTGAAGTTAAAATTTTAAAGATATATATAGGTTAATTTGAGAAAAAAGAGGGGGAGTAATTAAATGGGTAAAAACGAAATTGTCGCTATGATATTAGCAGGTGGTCAAGGATCAAGACTGGGAGTGTTAACTAAAAAGTTAGCTAAACCAGCAGTTCCTTTTGGAGGTAAATATAGAATTATTGATTTTCCATTAAGTAATTGCTCTAATTCAGGAATACACACTGTAGGTGTATTAACACAGTACAAACCTTTAGAGTTAAATGCTCATATAGGTATTGGTGAACCATGGGATTTAGACAGAAAGAATGGTGGTGTTAGGGTGTTACCACCATATCAAGAAGAAAAGGGAGGTAAATGGTATAAAGGAACAGCAGATGCCATCTATCAAAATATAGAGTTTATTGATGGAGCAGATCCAGAATATGTGTTAGTTCTATCAGGAGACCATATTTATAAGATGGACTATACTAAAATGCTTGATTTTCATAAAAAGAATAATGCACAAGCAACAATTGCTGTAATTGAAGTACCTAAAAAAGAGGCTTGTAGATTTGGAATAATGAATACAAATGAAGACTTATCAATTTATGAGTTTGAAGAAAAACCTAAGGCACCAAAAAGTAATTTAGCTTCTATGGGAATTTATATATTCAACTGGAAGACATTAAAGAAATATTTAAAAGAAGATGAAGCTAATAAAGAATCAAGTAATGACTTTGGTAAAGATATAATTCCAAGTATGCTTGCTGATGGAAACAAGATGATGGCATATCCATTTAAGGGATATTGGAAGGATGTTGGAACAATAGATAGCTTATGGCAGGCAAACATGGATTTAATTAAAGAAGATAACAAATTAAATTTACATGATGAAGAGTGGAAGATTTATTCAGTTAATCCAGTAAGACCAGCACAATTTATAGGAGAAACAGCTGAAGTTACAAATTCATTAATTGTTGAAGGCTGTGTTGTTAATGGAAAAGTAGAAAATTCAGTATTATTCCAAGGTGTTCAGGTTGGAAAGAATACTATAATAAGAGATTCTGTAATTATGACTAATGCTAAAATTGGGGACAATGTAGTTATTGAGAAGGCTATAGTAGGGGCTAATGCAATAATCAGAAAAGATTGTAAGATTGATTTAGATGGTGAAATCGCAGTAGTAGCTTCAAAAGAAGAAGTGAAGATGGGTACAGTTATAGAGAATAATAAAGCAGTATAAAATGGTATAGGGGGAGAAATATGAATAATTGTGTTGGGTTAATCAATTTAGATGGTAATGAAGGTAAAATGGGTGAAGTTGTAGTTAATAGAACACTAGCATCAGTTCCTATAGCTGCAAGATATAGAGTTATTGATTTTGTATTATCAAATATGACTAATTCAGGTATAGATTGTATAGGTATATTTACTAAGAATAAATCAAGATCATTAATTGACCATTTAACTAACGGTAAGCCATGGGACTTAAATAGAAAGAAAGATGGTTTAAGAGTATTTAATTTTAGCGAATATGATCCATCATATGAAGATGTGCATACTTTTGCAGATAATATAGAATTCCTTAAGTTTAGTAGAAAGGAATATGTATTATTAGCACCTTCATATATGATTTGTAATATAGATTATGAAAAAGTAATTGATGAGCATATAAAGAGTGGAAGAGATGTAACAGTTGTTTATAAACATTTAAAACAATCTTCAAGCTCCTTTGATGACTGTAATGTTTTAAATATTGGTGAAGAGGGAAGAGTAATAAGTATTGGTGAAAATATAGAAAATAGTGAAAATGTAAATATAAATATGCAGATGTATGTCTTAGAAACTAGCAGATTAATAGATATAGTTAATGAATGTATAAAGACTGGATTATATAGAAAAGTTAAAGACTATATCAGAGGAAATCTAGATACAATGAATGTTGGAACTTATGAATTCACAGGACATTTAACATGTATAAGTTCTTTAAAAGCATTATATGATGCTAATTTATCCTTCTTAAATAGAAAGATAAGTAAAGAGATCTTCAGTGAAGAAAGACCAATATTCACTAAGACAAAGGATGAGGCTCCTACTCACTACACTAATTCAAGTAAAGTTGTAAATTCAATTATTGCTAATGGATGCTATATTAAAGGTGAAGTTGAGAATTGTGTAATAGGAAGAAGAGTCTACGTTGGAGAAGGAGTAAAACTTAAGAACTGTGTCATTATGCAAAATAGTGTTATTGGAGATAATTCTGTATTAGATAATGTTATAGCTGATAAGGGAACTGAAATCAAAAATAATGAAAAACTAATTGGTTCTCAAATGTATCCTTTGTTTATAAAGAAACAGTGTTAAGATAATTTATATTTCTTATACAGAAAAAGAGTCGGAGTTCCGGCTCTTTTTATTTTGCGCCTTATAAAGTATAAAACTTTCTATATTTGCAATGGTGAAGAGGCAACTTTTTCTCTGCTAAACAAATAGAATTATCTGAAAAATAGAGAAAACTTAACCGAGTATATCACTATGTTTAAGAAGTAGAAAATTAGACATATTTCTAGAATTATTGAGTTAATTTAATTTAGTGTAGGAAAAGCAAAAATTTTTGTCTTAATAACCATGATAAGATAAAACACGTCGCTGAGGCAGACAAGAAACAAAAGGAAATAACAAATTACAATTTAGTTTTTAAAAAATAAAAAATAAATTGAAAAAAGTTGTTGACAGAGTTTCGCTTGAGTGATAAGATATAAAGGTCGTTTTAGGGCAACGAGATAAATTGGTCTTTGAAAATTGAACAGATATAGATAAAGTTAAGAACCAGCAATTCTTTTATGAGTAAGTTTTT
>NZ_FPBY01000128.1 GCF_900116755.1 Clostridium sp. DSM 8431 | reverse complement strand
TTCTTTTGCGGCCTACAATTATTTTTTAATGCATTTGACAACTTCCATATGAGAAAGCCAGGCAAAATCAGTGTTTAACATCAAAAAAATTTTATGCTTTACTATGCATTAAAAAAGGAGTACTTTCGTACTCCTTAATATATGTAATCTTATGATTCGAATAATTTACTTATTGGTTCGTCGTCATAAATTCTTTGAATTGCTTCTGCAAAGATTGGTGCAACTGATAATGAAGAAATCTTACTTGTATCAGCATCTTCTGGTAATGTAATTGTGTTTAACATTACTAGTTCTTCTATTGCAGAGCTGTTTAATCTTTCAAAAGCAGGTCCTGAAAGAACTCCATGTGTACAGCATGCATAAACTGCTGTAGCTCCTAAATCTTTTAATGCATTAGCAGCATTAGTTATAGTTCCTGCTGTATCTATCATATCATCTATTAAGATACATCTCTTACCTTCAACGTCTCCAATTATATTCATTATTTCAGATACATTAGCTTTAGGTCTTCTCTTATCGATTATAGCTATTGGTGCATGTAGTCTATCAGCAAACTTTCTAGCTCTTGTAACGCTACCAAGGTCTGGTGATACAACAACTACATCATCTTGATCTGCTAATCCCTTATCAACAAAGTGTTTTGCTAATATTGGTGATCCAAGTAAGTGATCAACTGGAATATTGAAGTATCCTTGAATTTGAGCTGCATGTAAGTCCATAGTTAATACTCTATGAGCACCTGCTGCTGTTAAAAGGTCTGCTACTAATTTTGCAGTAATTGGATCTCTTGACTTAGCTTTTCTGTCTTGTCTTGCATATCCATAGTATGGGATAACTGCTGTGATTCTTCCTGCAGATGCTCTCTTAAATGCATCTATCATGATTAAAAGTTCCATTAGGTTGTTATTAACTGGTGAACAAGTAGATTGTACGATAAATACATCTGCTCCTCTAACTGTTTCATTAATATCAACTGATATTTCTCCATCACTGAAAGTAGATACCTTTGACTTTCCTACTGGAACGCCTAATATCTCTGCTATTTCTCTAGCTAATTCAGGATGTGAATTACCAGTGAATATTTTAATGTTATTTCCATGAGTTAACATATTGGTTAGGACCTCCTTAATTTTAACTATAGGTATTTGGTATAATTTATATTAATTATTTCATTAAACCCTTTTTTTCAACCCAGCCTTTGATATTTCTTTGTTTTGCTCTTGCTATTGCAAGATCGCCTTCTTCAACTTTATTAGTTATTGTTGAACCAGCTGCAATATAAGTATTATCAGCAACTTCGACTGGTGAGACTAAATTTGTATTGCATCCAATAAAACTATGGTTTCCGATTATTGTTTTATTTTTATTTTTTCCATCATAATTAACTACTACTGTTCCGCATCCAAAGTTGCAATCGCCACCTACTTCTGCATCTCCAATGTAAGTTAAATGAGAAACCTTAGTTCCATCTCCAATTGTTGATTTTTTAATTTCAACAAAATCACCTATTCTAACCCCTTTACCTATTGATGATTCTGGTCTTATATAAGCAAATGGGCCAACTGTTGTATTTTCTCCAACTCTACTTTCTAGTATAACTGAAGATTGAACTTCTACTCCAGTTTCTATATAGCTGTCCTTAATTCTATTATTTTGTAACAATGTACATCCTGATTCTATTACTGTATTACCTTCTAGTATGTTGTTAGGATATATTATTGTGTCTTTACCAATTTTAACATCTACTCCAATGTAAGTTGTTCTTGGATCTATCAATGTAACTCCATTATCAAGATGTGTTCTATTAATTCTTTCTCTAAGAATTTCTTCTGCTTCAGCAAGTTGAGCTCTTGAATTTACTCCAATAGTATCTTCATATTCTGTAACTACAGCTCCAACTTTCTTTTTCTTTTCTTTTAGAATACCAATAACATCAGTTAAATAATATTCTCCTTGATTATTGTCATTAGATAATTCATCTAATGAATCTAATAAATCTTTAATATCGAAACAATACATTGCTGCATTCATTTCATTAACTTTTAGTTCTTCTTCAGAACAATCTTTATGTTCTACTATTTTAACTACTTCATCGCCATCTCTAATTATTCTTCCATATCCAGTTGGATCTTCAACAATAGCAGATAGTAATGTAGCGGAATTATTCTTATTTATGTGCTCTTCCATTAATTTATTAATAGTTTCTACCTTTGTTAGCGGTGCATCTCCTGCAAATATTGCTACTACACCATCTTTACCTTGTAGAAAGTCTTTAGCACACTTTACTGCATGCCCTGTTCCTAATTGTTCTTCCTGCAATGAGTAAGATACTTTTCTTGACTCTGTACCAGCTTTAACAAGCTCTGATCCCTTTCCTACGATAACATTAACGTCATTAATTCCTGCTGATCTCATATTATCTATAACATGATTAACCATTTCTTTTCCACAAACTTTGTGTAAAACCTTTGGAAGGTCAGACTTTATTCTTTTCCCTTGTCCTGCTGCTAATATAAGTGCACATTTATACATAATATCACCTCATTATGTCAAACATTAATTTATATACCAATTTAAATAAATTTTATTAATTTAGCATACCCTTACTATTATATTTAAAAGATTTTTTTATTTCAAGTTTTGCAAACCTTTTCCCCAAAAAAATAAAAGGAAGTCCCCCCCCTTTTATTTTTATTAAAGTTACTATTATTCAATAGTTTCCTCAACAGACTCTTCATTTTTAACTTTTTCATAAGTTTCTAAAATTGAAGATTGAATTTTTTCTCTAGTCTCTGTGTTTATAGGATGCGCTATATCCTTAAACTCTCCATCTGGTGTCTTTCTGCTAGGCATTGCAATAAATAATCCATTTTGTCCTTCAATAATTTTAATATCATGTACAACAAATTCATTATCAAAGGTAACAGAAACTATAGCCTTCATCTTTCCATCAGCGGCTATCTTTCTAATTCTAACGTCTGTGATTTGCATTCACTCCACCTCCAGTTGCTTTATATGGTATTAATTCTCCATATATAACCAAAATCCTCTTTTTATTTAGAAAATTTTATTAATTTTGTTTTTTTATGAGATAGAAGTGAATGTTTTCTTATTTAACTAAACATTTTAGATGGTCTTATATCTCTAATAGATGATTCATCAACAGATTTGAACTCTACAATTGATACATACTCATCAACTAATTTCTTTTCAACCTCTTTATTATCTAGAAGTACCCCTATTCCAACTAATTCACTATCAAATTCTTTTAATAGCTCCTTAATTCCCTGAGCAGTTCCTCCACCTTTCATAAAGTCATCTATAAAGATACTCTTACTGTTAGGTTTCATGTTTTTTTTAGATAAAGACATTTGTTGAAGACGCCTAGTTGTTCCTGATACATAATTTATAGAAACAGTTGGCCCTTCTGTAACTTGCATATCTCTTCTTGCAATTACTAATTGAACTCCTAAATTTTTTGCAACTTCATATGCTAAAGGAATTCCTTTTGTTTCCACTGTTATTACATAATCAACATCCAATTTTTCAAAACATGCTGATAAAATTACTGCTGCTTTACCAATAATATTAGGATTGTACATAAGGTCTGTCATATATATAAAATCCCCAGCTATAACTCTGCCATCATCCTTTAATAATTCACAAAGTTCAAGAGCAAATTGTTTTCTTTTGTCTTCTCCAATATCTGGTATGAATTTTATTCCTCCTGCAGCTCCTGATATAGTCTCTACGCGCCCCATTTGAAGTTTTTGTAAGGTTTCTCTTACAATTACAATATCTTCACTTATAGTAGACTTAGCTGCATTAAGCAATTCCGAAAATGTATTTAACCCTATTATCTTATTTGGTTTTTCCATTAATATTTTTGTAATAGCTACAACCCTGCTATTTCTGGTTAATTTCTCCATATTCTCACCTTCACATATTTAAAAAATACGAACTTTCTAGTATAATTTTCCCCCTAATATTCATATTTTATTCTATAACATAAGTATTGGCAATACATTTTATTATATTTATTATTTTGTTTATATTTCTTGAATATGTGTTCAATTTTATTTTTTTGTATATAATTATAACTGTAAATAATTAAAAAGGGGTTGATCTTTTTGTCATTTGATTTTATTAATGATAAACACATGAAAATCCACTTCATTGGAATTGGTGGAGTTAGTATGAGCGGACTTGCTGCTGTTCTACTAAATAACGGATATAGAGTCTCTGGTTCAGACTTTAAAGAATCAAGCGTTCTAGACAAACTTAGAAAAAAAGGTGCTGAAATATACATAGGACATGATAAAAACAATTTAGTTGATGTTGACCTAGTTGTATATACTGCTGCAATACCAGAGTCAAACCCTGAATTGGCAGAAGCAAAGAAGCAAAATATCCCACTTATGAATAGAGCTGAGTTTTTAGGACATATAATGAAAGGTCATAAATACAATGTTGCTGTTTCTGGTACTCATGGAAAGACAACTTGTACTTCTATGATTTCAAGTATCACTATGGAAGGAAACTTAGATCCTACAATACTAGTTGGTGGAGATTTAGATTTAATAGGTGGTAATTATAGAATAGGTGAAAGTGATTACTTTATTACTGAAGCTTGTGAATACAAAGAATCATTCTTAAAATTCTTCCCTTATATAGGAATAATATTAAATATAGATGCAGACCATCTTGACTATTATAGAGATATTGATCATATATACGAAGCATTTAAGAAGTTCTCAACACTTATACCTAAAGATGGTTACTTAATAGGATATGGCGGAGATAAGAGAGTAAAACAAATTCTTTCAGAAGCAGATTGTAATGTTGTATCATATGGTTTTGATGATGAAAACTTAACAGCAAAGGATGTTACTTTTGATAATAGAGGATGCGCTAGTTTCACTGTTTGTGAAAATGGAAAAGAATTATTCAATCTTACATTAAATAATCCTGGAAAGCACAATATATTAAATGCTCTTTCTGCAACTTCTGTAGGACTTATTTTTGGAGTATCACACGAAGATATAATTTCTGGTCTTAAGAAATGCTTAGGAGCTCATAAGAGATTTGAGTTTAAAGGTGAAAAAGATGGGGTTACAGTAATTGATGATTATGCTCATCATCCAACTGAAATAAAAGCAACTTTAAGCACTGCTAAGAAAATACCTCATAATAAAACTTATTGTGTATTCCAACCTCATACTTATACAAGAACAAAAACTTTATTTGATGAATTTACTCACTGCTTTGAAGATGCAGATGAACTTATATTAATGGATATATATGCAGCAAGAGAAAAAGATACAGGTCTTGTTTCTTCTGATGAATTAGGTGATGCTATTAGAAAGACTAATTTAAAATGTATCAATGTTCATTCTCATGATGAAGCAGCTGAATATCTTAAAAATAATGTTAAATCTGGCGATTTAGTTCTTACTGTTGGTGCAGGAGACGTAGTAATCGTAGGTGATAAATTCTTAAAATAATTTAATTTTCTTTGAGGGTAGATAATTTAAAATCTATCCTCTTTTTTTATCTAAATTCCATTTTATAATTGTAAATTAGTATTTTTTAATATAATCTATATTTAATCTGTATTTGTTAAAAGTACCGAGTATATGAAAATCTAATTAAAAATCTATATTAAGGAAGTGTTATTATGAATTTACTAAATAAAATAAAATCATCAGCTGAATATATATTAGAAAAAAGTAACTATAAGCCAAGCATAGGTTTAATACTTGGTTCAGGTCTTGGAGATCTTGCAAATCTTATTGAAAATCCAGAATTTTATCCTTATGAAACTATACCAAACTTCCCAGTATCAACTGTTAAAGGACACGAAGGTAGACTTGTAATTGGAACTCTTAATGGAAAAACTGTTGTTGCAATGCAAGGAAGATTTCACTACTATGAAGGTTACATCATGGAAGAAGTAACTTTTCCTGTAAGAGTAATGAAGCTTCTAGGTATTCAAACTATTGTTGTTACTAATGCTGCTGGCTCAGTTAATGAAAACTTTAAACCTGGAGATCTTATGATTATAAATGATCATATTAATCTTTCTGGAACTAACCCTCTTATAGGAAAAAATCTTGATGAGTTTGGAGTTAGATTCCCTGATATGTCTAATGCATATAATCCTGAATTAATTGATATAGTAAAAAAAGTAGCTAATGAAAATAACATAGATATAAAAGAAGGTGTTTATACATTAATGACTGGTCCTTCTTATGAAACACCAGCTGAAATTAGAATGATAAAAACTTTAGGTGGAGATGCTGTTGGTATGTCTACTGTTCCTGAAGTAATAATTGCAAATCACTCATCTATTAAAGTTGTTGGTATATCCTGTTTAACAAATATGGCTGCTGGAATTCTTAAAAAGCCTTTAAATCACGAAGAAGTAATAGAAGTTTCTAATATGGTAAAAACAAAATTTATGAATCTTATGACTTCACTAATTAAGGCCCTTTAAGGGCTTTTTTTATTTATCATATTCTTCATTTACTATTTGCCCTATAGTTGCTCTGCTCTACTAATTATAAAGTAAATCTTTTTTTGCCCTATCTTCAAACTAACTGTACCATGTTATTGATTCAATGATAAATAAAATAGGGTTAAGAAAAGTAATTTTAAAGATAAGTATAGTAACTATATAATCCAGTTCGAATAATTTATCTTCCAATTTAATGAAAATATTAGTAAAAAATTCACATTAATATAGTCTCTTTTTTTAATTTATTTCTACCGATACAAAAAATATAATATAAGTATAAATTTTATTGAAATTATCCTGTTTTTATTATAAGCTTATATGTGGTTTAATTTAAATAGATTATATTTTTTATCTATTTAGATTATACTATATATTTTTTGCCATTTTTTAGAATATAACTCATTAACTGATTATTTTATTAAGTAGCCGTTATAGAAACTATAAATGTGCAAATAATAATTTTGTAAATCTTATGGTATATAATATATCCATTTAAGATATAACACTAAAGATATTATTCTATACAAAAGAAAAGGAGAAATTACATTGGACAGATTTATTGGAATTCTTGGGATAATTGCGATATTAGGTATTTCATTTTTATTATCTGAAAACAAGAAGAAAATCAACTGGAGATTAGTTGGAATCGGATTAGGATTACAACTTGTCTTTGCTCTATTAGTTTTAAAAGTCCCAGCTGGTAGAGCTTTCTTCGAATTTATCAGTAATGGTATTACTAAATTAATTGACTTTACTAACGAAGGTACTTCATTCTTATTTGGAAGTTTAACTGATACGTTAACTTACGGAAACATATTTGCTATAAATACACTTCCTACAATTATATTTTTCTCTGCATTAATGTCTATTCTTTATTATTTAGGTATTATGCAAGCTGTAGTTAAGGTTATAGCAAAAGGTATATGTAAACTTCTTGGTACTTCTGGTGCTGAAACTTTAAGTGCTGTTGGGAATATATTCTTAGGACAGACTGAATCTCCTTTATTAGTTAAGCCATATATAAAGGATATGACTAGATCAGAATTACTTACTGTTATGGTTGGTGGTATGGCAACAGTATCTGGAGGAGTTTTAGCTGGGTATGTTGCTATGGGAGTTAGTGCAGGACATCTTCTAACTGCAAGTATAATGGCAGCTCCAGCAGGTCTTGTACTTTCAAAAATATTAATACCTGAAGTAGAAGAACCTGAAACAAAAAATACTATCAACATAGAAACTGAAAAAACAGCTTCTAACGTTGTAGAAGCAGCAGCTAACGGAGCAAGTGAAGGTTTAGCTTTAGCTTTAAATGTTGGTGCAATGCTTATTGCCTTTGTTGCATTAATGGCTTTACTAAATTATGTTTTAGGTGCAGTTGGTGGTTTATTTGGATTCCCTGAACTTAGTTTCCAATGGATACTTGGTAAAATATTCTCCCCATTAGTTTTTCTTATGGGTGTACCTGTTTCAGATCTTTCTATAGCAGGAAGTTTAATCGGTGAAAAGATAATATTAAATGAATTTGTTGCGTTCTCTAGTTTATCTAATTATATACAAAGTGGTGTACTAAGCGCAAAATCTATTGTAATTTTAACTTATGCATTATGTGGTTTTGCTAATATTAGTTCAATAGCTATCCAAATCGGTGGTATTGGTGGTATGGCACCTGATAAAAAAGGAACTATTGCTAATTTAGGATTCAAAGCATTATTAGGTGGTACTCTTGCAAGCTGCTTAAGTGCAACAATAACTGGAATACTATTCTAAATAATTTATAAGATATCTACATTTTTTTGCAGATATCTTTTTTTGCCTCTTATTTGTATTTTATTACAAATTATATATAATATTGCATAAGGGTATCAAATAAATAGAGAGGTGAAATCATAATGACAAATGAAACAACAAATGAAACTAAAAGTACTTTAAAAGTAAAAAAAATTTTAACAGACTGGATCCTTCCAATTTTAATAGCAGTTATAGTTGCATATTTAATACGGAAATTCTTAATTTTCCAAATCAATGTTCCTTCTGGCTCAATGCTGCCAACTCTTCAAGAACAAGAAAAATTTATGACAGAAAGAATTTATCATCCTGAAAAATTAAAGCGTGGAGATATAGTTGTTTTTGATTCTAAGGAATTAGATGAAACAATGGTAAAAAGACTTATAGGTCTTCCTAATGACCACATAGAAATAAAAGATGGTGTTGTAAGCGTAAACGGAGAAGTTTTAGTTGAAGATTATGTTAAGTATCCATCGGATTCTAAAACAAATAAAAAAACTGATGGAGTTTATGATGTTCCTGAAGGCAAATACTTTTTCTTAGGAGATAACAGAAACAACTCATTAGACTCAAGATATTGGAAAAATCATTTTATAGATGAATCTGATATTCAAGGTAAAGTACTATTTAGAACTTTTCCTCTTAAAAAATTTGGAAGTGTAAAATAAAAAAACTATAGTTATAATACAAAAATGCATTTATAGATAGTATACTATTTATAAATACATTTTTGTATTAATATCTAAAATGCGGTTATTAAAATTGTATTCAAAAAATATAAAAATTATATATTTTAAAATTTTATTATTATAATAACTAGTTTTTATCCGGTATAAGAATATTAAGAATTTTATGGTATAACGAATGAAATTTATCATCTTCTACGACATTAGAACCAAACTTATTTTTCAAGTTTGATATATCGTCTATCTCTATTGGCAAATCTTCATCAGATAATATTTTTTGAATATAAGAATTAAAATTCAATATATTTATATCTGGTTTTAATATAGAATTCATTTTATATATTATAGTTTTCTCTTGATTAACAACTATACCTAAAATAATAATATCAAAGTTATAAGATCTATGTAATGCTTCGATTTTATCTTTAAACTGATTAATATCCCAACTATTTATAATTGGAATATATTCTAACCCATATAATAGTGCTATAGGTTTATTATAAATTCCAGCTGAATAATATCCATCATTTCTAAACTTAAAACTTAAAAAGTAAAGCAATTTTAATATATAATCTTCTGAATAGCTATATATAATTATTAAAGGGACATCAACCTTCTTTTTTAGAATATGTCCTTTAAAAAAATTATTAAGTGTTTCTGAATTCAAAAATTTAACATGTCTATCTGCAATTTTAACTTCCAAATCTACATCACTGGAGCTAGAATATAAATAGTACAAGTTAAAAGTGGATATTTCTCAAAAAGAGTTATAATAAAGATATGA
>NZ_FPBY01000107.1 GCF_900116755.1 Clostridium sp. DSM 8431 | reverse complement strand
ACTTGACTGTAAAATTTTTCAAGCAAAAATGCACTATCATAGTTTATAATTAATAATTTACAATAAATGTAACTCTTTGCTCTTTTACTTCTTCTAAAGTCATTGCCTTATATGCTTCATACTTAACAACTTCCTCATCAGAAAGCTATTCATATAAATCTTGTAAATCCTCAATCTTATTTGTACTAATGTATCATTTAAATAAATAAGAATTCTTAAATAATATTTTACCAGCAAAAAAATTCGTCTAAATCTTCTAATGCTCCTTTTAATTCAGGATCCTTCTCTCGAGCAATAAAATTAGATAATTGCATCATTTCTTCCTCTTCAGGCTCACATTCCATAGTATATGAAAGTTCCAACAAGTTCCTTAATAACATGCTCTTTTTTGTTTTTTTATGACTCATACAGTATTTCTCAATAATAATTCTTGAATATTCATCCATAAATTACTCACCATCCTATTTAGTATTTATTTAGATACAAACTATATTTGCATATATCTAAAACTTAATTTCTCCATATTTATTTTTATAAACTTCCTTAGCCTTCATCGTGTACTTTATAATGAAGTCACTTTTTGCATTAGTATAACCATCTCTATCATACTCATACTGATGCCACAACTTAAGCTTCATATTTTCATAATCTTTTGCTACATCACTATGTTCATTAAGATAATCTCTAAAATACAGTTCATTATTATCTCCCTGAAATCGTAAATGTAAATGGAACACTTCATCAGCAAAACCTTTATTGGTATATCCTGCATTAAAGGATATTTGTTTTTCAGACTCCCACATTTTAGTATAACCATTGTTTGCAATCACATTTGCAACAGCATCCATATCTTCATCAGATGCAATTTCCACAAGAATATCCACAATAGGTTTAGCCCATATATTTTTTATTGAAGTACTTCCAATATGGCTTATTCTCACAATCCTATAAGGTGATAAAATTTCTTTCAATTTTGTAGCAGCAGTTTCATATTGTTCTGCCCATTCCTCTTTGTGTTCAGTAAGAAATATAGGAAATAGCTCCCACAATTCTTCTAATGTCATTTCAGATAATTGTTTTTCCATAGTTTTACTCCCATAAACTTTAATTAACCAACTTATTAATTTCTTCTTCAAGTAATATAAATACTCTTGCAACTGCGTATCCATCAGCAATAGCATGCTTTAAACGTACACTAACAGGCATTTTCCATATACCATTTTCATACTTTCCCCAATTAATAATTGGATTAAAAAATAGATGTCCATCTGGCAGTTCAATATTTAAAGAATCATAAGATATCCAAGGAATAAAGGATGTATCAAACCAGTTTGGATGATTCTCCATATCAAGCCTATATTCCCTTGTCATTTTTGCTTCTTCAATATCTTTTAACGTATTATTATAAAAAACTTTATAATCCTCATCATATTCAGTGTATGCCAAGGTAAAATTCTCTGTATCCTCATGAAAATATACTGTGTAGGATTAATCTTATCATAGCAAATCAATTCATTTATCTGATATATCCATGCCATTTTATAATCATCTCTTGAATTAAGAACCTTGCAGAGTACATATAAGAAATTTATATAAAACTTAGAATCTGTACTTTTTGAAAACTCTCTTAATTTTGTAACATCTATTCTATGTGTTATTGATGTAGAGCATTTTCAATCCTTTGTAAAATGGTCAAATACACCTTTGCAATTACTTGATATTTCATTTTTTATATCCTATTTTTGAACTAACTATTTATCATTTTTAAGAATTTCTTTTCAGATAATATTTCATTGGTAAGATATTCGCCATTGTAAAATAAAGCATATGTGGTAACTGGAGTTGGTGCATTTTGTGCTTCTTCTTTGGTTTGGATATGAATAGAATGGAACTTAATATTATTCTCTTCCGCTATTTTTTTATGCTAGGAACATACTTTGCTGTAAATGGACATTGATTTGTATAGTATAAGACATATCCTTCCTCATCTATATGGGCTTTCTTTGCATTATCTTTAAAACATGGAATATCTTCTTTTTTATCAAAGGGTAAATCCCATAGCTCTATCCCATTTTCTAATTCATCACATACTGAAAAGCCTTTATATTTAAGGAATTTAGGATCTGCTAAAAATGGGCGTTTCTTGGCTGAAGATAAAATACATATTCCTTTTTTTCCTTTTTTCTTGCAATCAGAAATACAAGCCTCAAGTAAATCAGTTGAATAACCATGCCCCTTTAATGAACCAGATACCCACAAGCAATCAATATACATATAATATTTAGCATTAATCGGAACCCAGGCATTCTCTGCAGGCAAATATTCAATAAAACATTTTCCACGCTCTGTACTTTTTAAGAAAACAAGTCCTTCATCAAGTCTTTCTAAAAGCCATGCTTTCTTGGATGATACTTGAATATCTTTATTATTAGAAAGAGTACAACAAATATGCTCTTGTTCAAGATTTTCCTTGGTTATATTTAAATATTATACCATATCTTTTTCTATTATAGCATTTTTTGCAAATTATCCTCCTATATGTGTTGTTAAGGAATAATCTTTTTGATGTTTATCTATTCTCATATTGACATTTTGTTAGTATAAAAAATGAGAACCCTCTAAATATTAAGGGTTCCCATAGTTTTTCCATTATTCGAACTCAATATCAACAACTATATACTGTGTATTTCAAAAACTTCAATTCTATATATTGTGTTTGCATTTTATGTATTTCATACATTTCTTTAACTTAAAAAGGAAAACGCAACGATTTTGCAACTTTAGTTCAGTAGTACAAACATAATTTAACTTATTTTTTACTCAAACAAACCAAAGGCTAAATTTCAAGTTAACCCACCATAAATTCTTTCATAAATTCAGAAAGTCGTAAAATATCTTTTCCAAATACAAATATTCTGTATACATTTCTATGTTTTAAACTATAATTCGGAATATCATTTCTTTCATAATAAATTCCCATCTTACTTAACTCAGTTTCTGCTCGAGTAATATTTTCAATAGACCATGACCACGCTACTAAATGTGACTTGTTCCATTTATTTTTTTCTAATGAACTTAACGCATAGTCAACAAGTTCTTTCTCATTATCAAAACTTTTAAGCACATTCAAATTCCCCATTTCGGAATATCCAAATATATATTAGAATCCTCTTTGTTGTATTACAGTTCCTTCACAAGCCCTATGCTTTCCAATTGATAATTCATTAAATGAGTAACATTCTTGTTCCAAATATTTTTCCAATTCATCTAATGTATTCATATAATCTTTTCCTCCAATTATTCATAGAATCAAAATCTTTTCTAACTAATATTTCCCTATTATATCCATTTCAGTATACCATAATACGGCTTCATTCGAAAAAGATATCGTATTCTTGTATATTCAAAACTAGCTTGGAAAGTTCATCCAATCTCGTCTATTGAAATATCTAATAAATTATTATTTATAGAAAAAATTTCTCAACACCAAAAACGGGAAGCCTCTATTTTCAAGGCTTTCCGTCATTTCTTTATTATTCGAACTCAATAGTAGCAGGTGGTTTACCAGTACAATCATAAAGTACTCTATTAACACCTTTAACTTCATTTACTATTCTAGTTGTTACCTTTCCAAGTACTTCCCATGGAAGGTCAGCTGATTCTGCTGTCATGAAATCACTTGTAAGTACTGCTCTTAAAGCTACAGCATAATCATAAGTTCTTTCATCTCCCATAACTCCAACAGATCTCATATTAGTTAAAGCTGCAAAGTATTGACCTAAGTTCTTATCTACTCCTGCCTTTGCAATTTCTTCTCTGTAAATTGCATCTGCTTCTTGAACTATTTTAACTTTTTCTGCAGTTACTTCACCAATAATTCTTATTCCAAGACCTGGTCCTGGGAATGGTTGTCTGAATACTAAGTATTCAGGAATTCCAAGTTCTAATCCTGCTTTTCTTACTTCATCTTTAAATAATAATCTAAGAGGTTCAACTATTTCTTTAAAATCAACATGGTCAGGAAGTCCTCCTACATTGTGATGTGATTTTATAACAGCTGATTTTCCAAGTCCACTTTCAATTACGTCTGGATAGATAGTACCTTGACCAAGGTAATCTACAGCACCTATCTTCTTAGCTTCTTCTTCAAATACTCTGATGAATTCTTCACCAATGATTTTTCTCTTAGTTTCTGGATCTTCTACACCTTTTAATTTAGCATAGAATCTATCTTGTGCATTTACACGAATAAAGTTTAAGTCGTATTGTCCATTTGGTCCGAATACAGCTTCTACTTCATCACCTTCATCTTTACGAAGTAAACCATGGTCAACAAATACACATGTTAATTGCTTACCTACTGCCTTTGAAAGTAATACTGCTGCTACTGAAGAATCTACTCCACCTGATAAAGCACATAATACTTTACCGTTTCCTATCTTTTTACGTAATTCTTCAATAGTTGTTTTAACAAAAGAATCCATCCTCCAGTCACCAGCGCATTTACATACATTAAATACAAAGTTTGAAATCATTTCTTTACCTTGTTCTGTATGCATAACTTCTGGATGGAATTGAACAGCATATAAATTCTTTTCTACATTTTCCATAGCAGCTACTGGACATACTGGTGTATGTGCAATAACTTTAAAGTTTTCAGGTGCTTTTTCTATGTAATCTGTATGACTCATCCAACAGATAGTTTTTTCTGATACACCTTCAAATAATTTTGAATTAACATCAACATCTACTTCTGTTTTACCATATTCACTAACTGGAGCAGTAGCTACTTTACCTCCAAGAACATGTGCCATAAGTTGAGAACCGTAGCAGATTCCAAGTATAGGTACTCCTAATTCAAACATTTCTTTATCACATAAAGGAGAATCTGGAGCATATACGCTGTTAGGACCACCTGTAAAGATAATTCCCTTTGGATTCATTTCCTTTATTTTATCAATACTTAATGTATGTGGATGAATTTCACAGTAAACACCACATTCTCTTACTCTTCTTGCAATTAACTGATTGTATTGACCACCAAAGTCAATAACTAGAACTTTTTCTTTATCCATGCTATCCTCCAATAATTATATTTTTTAATACATATAATTACATTTTACAACTTTTTCTATACTATTGTCTAACACTATAGTTTGGTGCTTCTTTAGTTATGCTTATATCATGTGGATGACTTTCTCTTAATCCATTAGCTGTTTGAGTCACAAATGTAGCTGTTTGATATAATGTTTCAAAATCTTTTGATCCTAAGTAACCCATACCTGATCTAATTCCTCCAAGTAATTGGTATATTGTATCAGAAACTAAACCTTTATAAGCAACTCTTCCTTCAACACCTTCTGGAACTAGCTTTTTATTTCCTTCTTGGAAGTATCTATCTTTAGATCCACAAGCCATTGCTGCTAATGATCCCATTCCTCTATATACTTTGTAACTTCTTCCTTGATATATTTCAGTTTCACCTGGTGCTTCTTCACATCCTGCAAGTAATGAACCCATCATAACTGCACAAGCTCCAGCTGCCATTGCCTTAACTATATCTCCTGAATATTTAATACCACCATCAGCTATTACTGGCACTCCATATTTTCTACCTGCTTCAACACAATCCATAACTGCTGTTAATTGAGGTACACCAACACCTGCAACAACTCTTGTTGTACATATAGATCCAGGTCCTATACCAACCTTAACACAGTCAGCACCTGCTTTTATTAAATCTTCAGTAGCTTCTGCTGTTGCAACATTACCAGCTATAATTTGAAGTTCTGGATATACTTTCTTTATTGCTGATACTGCATCTAAAACTCCTTTTGAATGACCATGTGCTGTATCTAATGTTATAACGTCAACCTTTGCCTTAACTAAAGCTTCAACTCTTTCCATCATATCTTTAGTTACACCAACAGCTGCTCCACAAAGTAATCTTCCTTTTTCATCTTTAGCAGCATTTGGATAAGCTTTTGTTTTTTCTATATCTTTTATAGTTATTAATCCTTTTAACATTCCATCTTTATCTACTAAAGGTAACTTTTCAATTTTGTGTTTTCTTAATAATTCTTTTGCTTCATCTAATGAAGTATTTTCTGGTGCAGTTACTAAGTTTTCCTTAGTCATTACATCTCCAATTTTTTTAGTATAATCAGTTTCAAATGTTGTGTCTCTATTTGTTAATATACCAACAAGTTTTCCGTTAACTGTTATAGGTACACCTGAAATTCTATATTGAGACATTAAGTTTTCTGCATCTTGTAATGTATGTTCTGGAGTTAAAAATATTGGATCTGTTATTACTCCATTTTCTTGTCTTTTAACCTTATCAACTTCTCTTGCTTGAGCTTCTATAGACATATTTTTATGTATAATTCCAATTCCGCCTTCTCTAGCTATTGCTATTGCCATTGTAGATTCTGTAACAGTATCCATTCCTGCACTAAGCATTGGAATGTTTAATGCAATTTTCTTAGTTAGCTTAGTTTTTAAAGATACCTCTCTTGGTAATACCTCAGATTTATTTGGTACTAAAAGTACATCATCAAATGTGTAAGCTTGTTTAATTATTCTTGCCATGTTTACATCCTCCCTTATTTTAAATAAAACAATTCATCTTCACTTAAAAATGAATTTTTTCCTTCATTTTTTAATTTATTTTTGAGTATAAAAAAAGCATATTAACTTTCTAAGTGAAGTTAATATGCTGCAATATGCTAATTATAATCAGATATATTAATTCACTCATAGTCAGAAATTTACGGCTTCTGGTAGATACTCCCTGCCTTATTCAGGGTATATACGAGTTCTCATATGTATGTTGTTTTTAGATTAAATTTATTATAATGTATAGAACTTCCAAAGTCAATAGAATTGAAAGTAAAATTGCATTTTTATAGCAGATTATGTAATATGTATTTTTCCATCTTTCATTTTGAAAGTTTTCTTTCCATTTAATACTTCCTTCATATCTTTATATGTCATATTGCTTTCTATAGTTTTTATACAAGAAACATCAATCATTTTGCCATCTATCTTGGAGCATATAGAACTATATTTTGCTTCATCATTAATAACACTACTTGCTAATATATTATAATCTTCAATAGCTAAAACCACTTGTCTTACATCATCTAACGCTTTTACTTCTTTAGCAGTCTCCACTGAATTAGATACCTTAGGTAATATCATAGTAAATAAAATTAATGTTATTCCAAGTACAGCTAATAACTCAATTAATGAGAACCCATCTTTCTTATCATTATATGTATTTGTTTTAAATTTCATCCTTATCCTCCTTAAATTTCTTAATGACTTTATTATGATTATTTCCTTATTATAGATTTTTAAACAAAAAAAGATGCCTAAAAATTTTAGGCATCTTCAAATAATTTATCTAATTTATTTTAGTACATTCCGTCCATTCCTGGCGCACCTGGCATTGCAGGTTCCTTTACAGGAATATCAGCTACTGCTGCTTCTGTAGTTAAGAATGTTGAAGCTACTGATGCTGCATTTTGAAGTGCAGATCTTGTAACCTTTGTTGGATCTACTATTCCAGCTTTAATCATATTCTTATATTCATCTCTTAATGCATCGTATCCAGTTCCAGTTTCACTGTTCTTAATTTTTTCAATTATTACAGAACCTTCTACCCCTGCATTAGAAGCAATTTGTCTCATTGGTTCTTCAAGAGCTCTAACAATTATATTAATACCAACTTGTTCATCTTGAACATCAGAAGTTAATTTAGCTACTTCATTAATTACATTAACATAAGCAGTTCCGCCTCCTGGTACTATACCTTCTTGTACAGCTGCCTTAGTTGCATTTAGAGCATCTTCTATTCTTAATTTTCTTTCCTTAAGTTCAGTTTCAGTAGCTGCACCAACTTTAATAACAGCAACTCCACCTGCAAGTTTTGCTAATCTTTCTTGAAGTTTTTCTTTATCAAATTCTGAAGTACTATCTTCTATTTGAGTTTTAATTAATTCTATTCTATCTTTGATATCTTCTGAGTTACCTTTTCCGTTTACAATAGTTGTAGTTTCTTTAGTAACTTTTACGCTATCAGCTTGACCTAACATGTCTAAAGTTGTTTCTTTAAGGTCTCTTCCTAATTCTTCAGAAATTACTTGTCCTCCAGTAAGAATAGCTATGTCTTGTAACATTTCTTTTCTTCTATCACCAAATCCAGGAGCCTTAACAGCAACACATGTAAATGTTCCTCTTAATTTATTAACTACTAATGTAGCCATTGCTTCTCCTTCTATATCTTCAGCAATAATTAATAATTGTTTACCTGTCTTAACTATTTCCTCTAATACAGGAAGTATTTCTTGGATATTTGTAATCTTCTTATCTGTAATTAATATAAATGGATTGTCTAAAGCAGCTTCCATCTTTTCATTATCTGTTGACATATAAGGAGATACATATCCTCTATCAAATTGCATACCTTCAACTACATCAAGTTCAGTACCCATTGACTTAGATTCTTCAATAGTAATAACTCCTTCATTACCTACCTTTTCCATAGCATCAGCAATAAGGTTTCCTATTTCATCATCTGCAGCAGATATTGCAGCAACTCTTGCTATATCTTCTTTACCGTTTACTGGCTTAGATATGTTTTGAATTTCTTTAACCGCTTTTTCAACAGCCTTTCTAACACCATTTCTAAGTAACATTGGGTTAGCACCTGCAGTTACGTTCTTTAAACCTTCTCTTATTATAGCTTGTGCTAAAAGTGTTGCAGTTGTTGTTCCGTCTCCAGCTACATCGTTAGTCTTTGTTGCAACTTCTTTAACTAATTGAGCTCCCATATTTTCATATGGATCTTCTAATTCTATTTCTCTTGCAATTGAAACACCATCATTTGTTATTAGTGGTGCACCAAACTTTTTATCTAAAACTACGTTTCTTCCTTTTGGTCCTAAAGTAACCTTTACAGTATCAGCTAACTTATCTACACCTACTTGCATAGATCTTCTTGCGTCTTCACCAAATTTTAATGTCTTTGCCATTTTTAAATCCCTCCTAAAATACTATTCAACTATAGCTAAAATATCTTCTTGTTTTAAAATAGTATATTCTTCACCTGAGACTTTTACATCTGTTCCTGCATATTTAGAATATAGAACTTTATCTCCAACCTTAACTTCCATTTCTACTCTTTTTCCATCTACTAAAGCTCCAGGTCCTACAGCTACTACTTCTGCTTCTTGAGGTCTTTCCTTTGCACTTCCTGTTAATACTATTCCGCTTTTAGTAGTTTCTTCTGCTTCAAGTTTTTTTATAACAACTCTTTCTCCAAGTGGTTTAATATTCATAATAAAGCCTCCTCATTCAAATATATATATTTTTTATTAATATCTTTAATTAAGTTTATTTATTAATCCTCGTATTAGCACTCACTCATATCGAGTGCTGATACAATTATAATATATCCAATAACCATAATATTCAAATATATAAATAAATATTATTTTTTTAAATATTCATATATTTCTATATTAACTTAATTTATACCAAGTATTCAATGTTTTTTCTTTCATTTACTCTTATTTTGCATATATTTCTCATCAAAACTTATTCTAAAGTATTACTTGTCTTTTTTATCATTAACATTTCTAGCATTAATTATACTAGTGATTTATATTTTCCCCTTAGGTCTTCCCCCTCTTTGATTTTTTAAATAAAAAATGTTATAATCTCTCCAATTATTATTCTATTAAACAAGGTGATTATTTTATGATAAAAAAATATAAATGCCAGCTTTGTGGAAGAGAAACTACAGAAATAACTAAACATCACTTAGTTCCAAAAGAAAAAGGCGGAAAAAATTATACTACAGCTGACTTGTGTAGGACATGCCATGCTCAAATTCATGCCCTTTTTACTAATATTGAATTGTCATCAAGACTATATACAATAGAAAGATTAAAAAAAGATGAGAAAGTTCAGCGTTACTTAAAGTTTATTGTAAATCATCCTGGTGATGCTTACATACCTATTAAAAAATCAAAATCAGCTAGACGAAAAAGATAGAAAAAATTATGACTATAATAATATACATAAAACAGAGTTATATCTAACGATTAAATTTTCATTAGACATAACTCTTTCATTTTTAATCAATTCTTATTTTATTCTCTCTTGCGTAATAGAATAAATACTGCTGTGCAAATCCAGCTACATTTCCAAACTTATTTCTTGCAAATATTCTTATCTTATTTAATGATCCTTCTTCTGCATTATAAAAATACATCATAGCTCTCTTTACCCATACATCTACTGGGAATGCAGAGTACTTTCCCATTGAAAATAGCATTATACAATCAGCCACCTTAGCCCCTACTCCCTTAAATGCTTGCAGAGCCTTATGACATTCATCAGCATCAAGGGAAGCAATATAATCTAAATCATACTCTTTATTTTCTTTACTATTATTTACGTTATCTATTGTATCTAATATGTACTTACTTCTAAAAGATGCTCCTGTTTCTTGAATTTCTTCTAAAGTTGCATCTTTTAACATCTCTGCATTTGGGAAAGTATAATACGTTTTTCCTTTATACTCTATAGAATTTCCCCACTTCTCTGATATTTTCTTTATTGTTTTCATTATTGAAGGAATACTATTTCTTGCTGAAACAATAAAACTTATTAAAATTTCAAAGTAATCTTGATTTAAAATTCTAATACCATATCCAAACTCTACACTTTTGCTTAAAATTTCATCACTAGCAAGCTCCTCTTTAACCTGACTATAGTCTCTATCTAAATCAAAATAATCAAACCATATATCATTAAAATCATCTTCATTTGTATTATATATTGTAACTTTATCCCCTTCTTGAACTACTTCTATAACTTTTCCATAAGCTACTCCTATATAATCTAGCTCAGCAGCCTTTTCCCATCTAAAGCACTGACCACACTCTACAATTTGTTTTATATTAAAGTTTTTTACTCCTTCTAAAATTACTTTATCATCTTCAAAATGTACATTATTATAATCCATTCAATCACCTTTTTTCTTTACGTTCTTTTTTATATTATATATTATTTAACAATTACTATTAATTATACCATGAATTAATGATAATAAGTATTTATATAAATTTTAACTTTTTAAATAATATTTTTACATACGATAAACACTCTTCATGTTATAATCTCCCTAAGAATGATTGATAAAAATAAATTATTTTTGGAGGTAAAGATGAATAATTTAATACCTATTAGCCACTTAATATTTAACGAAAATGTATCAATTAAATTTAATAATATATTAGAGGGCCTTGATAATTTTAATAACTTTGAAATAAAAGGTACTGAGCTTAATGGTGGTGAAAACACTATTATAGATTTTCTAACAGAAATATTTGAACTTAATGATAATGAATGTTTTATAGATTTATATTTAAATAATTTAGATGGTCCTGGAAAAAATAATCTTTTAAATATGTGCTGCCCTGATGATAAAGACATGATTATTAAACATATTAACTTAAACCATAATGAACCTTATTATAAAGTTAAAGATAAATCTCTTATTCCATTTCTAGCAAGACTTAATACACGAGAAGTATTTTTTGTTACATTTTACTTCACAAAGATTCCTCTAACTATTTGGGGAAATTATAATATGACCTTTCCTTGTTTTTCAGACAAAGAAAACAATATAGATTTCTATAAGAACATTGCAAAAAGTTATAACTTATTATAAAAAAGATGGGGCTGTAAAAAAAGGTCCTAAAAGTTAAACAACGATACCAGTTTAAAAACTGGCATCGTTGTTTTTTCGTATATTCTTATTTTTTAACATTTATTTCTTA
>NZ_FPBY01000218.1 GCF_900116755.1 Clostridium sp. DSM 8431 | reverse complement strand
TATTTAAGAATATTATACATATAATAACTAAAAATAAGCATCGAAAGAAAATTCTAATGTATATCTTAGAAAAAGCTATAAAAATACGCTCACAAATACGCTGCAACCGTTCTTGTGAGCGAAAAAACAAACATCCAAGGAAAAAGCACCATCATAATATTAAATCCTGCATCTAATATTAAAAATAAATACATAATTTAAAATTCACTTTTACCAGTGGATTTATTTAGTGTACCATTTTTTAAGGGGATTTTAAATAGCTATAAAAAATAATATGGTTTTAAAGCACTTTCATCTGCATTAATCTACTAAGTTGACGACATTGCAGGTGCGCTAGATTCTGAAAATGGAAAAAATATGATTTCTCTTTTGATTCAGATGAAGAAAAACTTTGGTTGTGCTCTTATTATTGTTACTCATGATATAAGTATTGGAAAGATGGGAGATAGAAAGCTTTATTTAAAGGATGGTGTACTTAATGAAGTGGTTTGATATTTTTAAATTATATAACTTGAAAAAGTTAAAAAGTGAAAAAATCATATTTATATTATTATCTATATTTATAACTACTTTAATATCTTTATTAGTACCTCAAGTTACTGAAAATACCAAGGAATATATGTATAGCAGTGTTGAAAAGTTAAATGGTGCAGATCTTATGGTTAAAGGAAACTATCCTTCAAAGAAGTTTAATAAAGAATTAGAAAGGCTAAGAGATGAAGGATGTGACATGAAATTTGAAGGTATTTCTGGTAGTTATCTAAAAAAAGATGGAGGCAGAAGTACTGCAGCTAATCTTATTTATGGAGGCTCTGATATTGGCGAAAATCAAATTATTCTTTATAAAACAATTGCTGATAATATGAATGTAAATGTTGGTGACGAAGTAGAGGTGGAATCTACAAATAGTGAATCAAAAAAATATATAGTTAAGGAAATTGAAGATATGCCTTATGCAGTAGACTCAGATTCAAAAGTTTTAAGTTATGGAACTTTAGCTTCTTTTTTTATTTTTTATAATAAAAGAGCTTGACCAATTTGCTTTTTTTGAAATATAATGTAAAACAAAGTAAAAAATGTATTTTGTTTTTGTGAATTTATGTTTATATAAGAGGAGGAAAAGATTATGAAAAAGAAAATTGCATCATTAACAATTGTTGCTACTATGGCTTTAGGCACAGTCACTGCATTAGCAGGAACATCATATCCTGAAGGGGGTACTTGGTCATATGGACGTGGATACTCAAAGTATTATCATACTGAAAAAGTTCATGGTTCTTCTTGCTGTAATGGAAATGGTGATTGGGATCAAGATTATAATGTAGATCCAGGTGACTGGGCAAAATCTTCAGTTACTGCAACTAGAAGTGGTAATAAAGCATTTTATTGTTTAGGTTATAGATAATAACTTACTTTACAAGACTGTACATTAATTTTCATTTATATACAGTCTTGTATTATTTTAAGGAGATTTTATGAAAAAGATAGTATATTTTATTTTTACAATAAGCCTAATATTTTTCTTTATTATGAACTTTTTTGAGTATTCAAATAAGAATGTAGATATTCTTGAAAATAATAAAACTGTAATAGAAATTGAAAAACCACAAAATTTAACTAATGAAGATTTTATCAATAATTTGATTACAATTTTTGCTGATATGAATTCTGATTTAATGTATTTGACAACTGATAATTCAAATATTAAAAGTCACAAAAAATATTATATTACTACTAATACTAACTCAATACCTATAGCTGTTAATAAAGATGCTAAACATATATTAGATAATGGTGAATGTTTATCAACTTTTAATTCTGATTATACTCATGCAATATGTGGTTCATCTTTTTTCTATAATATATCCATATATAATTTCACCGAGATTAAAAAATTTAATCTAGATTTATGTAAATATTATATAGATAAAGATATGAGTAATAAAATAATAAATACACTAAAAGAGAATGGCTTCAACACTAATAAACTTAATGTTGAAAATTCTTCATTTAAGTATATATCCTTACAAACGATGTTTTTACCTGCGTTTTTGTTATTTATTAGCATGACTTTCTATGTTATATCTAGACGTAAAGAAATATTATGTCAAAGGCTACTTGGGTTTTCTAAATTAAATATAGTAATAAAAGATTGTTTTGAAAATATAATACAATTACTAGGCATTACTATACTACTTGAAAGTTTAAATTTACTTATAATAAAAATTTTATATAAGTATAGCTTTTTAGATTATTTTAATTTTACATATAAAAAAGTTATTATTATTTTTATATATGCTATAGTAGTTTTATTTTTAACAAATGTATTTAATATAACTCGTAATTATACAAGCTATCTTAAAGGAAATGATAATAGCTTAGATATATATATAATTACTTTAATTAGTAAATTTATATTTTGTACATTCCTCATTGTAAACTTAAGTTCGATTAGTTCATATATTAGTTCCATATATAATCTTAATAAAATTAATATGACAATTAGTGAAAATACAAAAAATTATGTCACATTACCTGTTAATGTTAGTAATTTTTATATAGGAGATAATAATCAATTAGAACTAAGTAATAAAGCTGAAGAATTTTATAACATTACAGAATCTAAATATGACGGAGTTCTTATTGATAGTAGAGCATATAGAAAAGTTAATAATGAGGATGAAGATGAGGATGATACCCTAAATACTGACAATTATAAAAAGTATATAACTATTAATGGAAATTATCTAAAATTAAATCCACTTTATGATATAGAAAATAACTTAATAGGTTCCTCTTTATTCAATGATGATTATTTAAATATATTAATTCCTGAAAATGAAGATGAAAATAAAATTAAATCATTATATTCAAAGAAATATAAAATTAATTCTAATAATATCAATATTATAAAATACTTAAAAAATCAAAAAATTTATTCATTTAATCCATACTCTGGTGCAGACAACAATGGTCTTATAGATAATCCAATAATATTTATATATAACTCTAAATATTTAAAAAACCAGATGCTTAACTATATTTCTGGACAATATTACTTTTTAAAAATTGATTCAGATAATCCATTCGATGAAATAAGTCCTACTCTATCAACATGTGGATTGGATGCTATAATACATGAAACACCTTATATAAGCAATGTATTTAATGAAAGTATTTCAGAAGTCAAATCAAGTTTAATGCTTTCTTTAATTAACTTTTTTGTATATATAGTTGGGCTAATCATTATGATTATATATAATAGTAAAATATATTTTATTGTTTATAAAAAAGTTATTTCATTAAAACGCATTAATGGATATAATTTTGTAAAAGTTTATAGAATTCCTTTATTGATACAATGGTTACAATTAATATTTCTTATATTAATGCGATTGAAATTTACAATAAATATCTCAATTATATTTATTGTAAGTTTAATTGAATTAATAATATTTATACTCTATTTGAAATCTACTGAAAGAAAAAACATACCTAATATTTTGAAAGGAGATAATTAGATGAATATAATTTCATTAAATAACATAACTAAAACATTTGATAAAAAAATTATATTTAAAAATTTCAACCTCAATATAGAAAAAGGTGAATTTGTATCTATAATGGGACCAAGTGGTAGTGGTAAATCTACTTTACTTAATATAATAGGTCTTTTAGAAAAACCTGATTCAGGAAGTGTACAAATATTAGATCATATTAATCCTAAATTTAATTCTCACATAGGTACTAAACTACTAAGAAAAGAAATAAGTTATTTATTTCAAAACTATGGATTAGTAGAATCAAAAAGCGTTAGATATAACTTAAAGATGGCAACTTACTTTTTAAATCTTTCTAAAACTGAAGAAAATGAAAGAATAAAAGATGCATTAAATAGAGTGGGATTGAAAAATATTGAAGATGAAAAGGTATGTTCATTGAGCGGAGGAGAACAGCAAAGAGTTGCCTTAGCTAAAATAATATTAAAACCTTCAAGCATTATTTTAGCTGATGAGCCAACTGGAAGTTTAGATGCAAATAATAGAGATAGCGTATTACAATTATTAAAGGAATTTAATAAAGAAGGCAAAACTATTATTGTTGTAACTCATGATCCTATAGTTCAAGAATATGCTACAAAAAAAATATGTATATAATTATATCACTATTAAAACTAACTTAATATATAAATTCCATTTAAAACTCTAAACCTTATTTAAATAACTACCAAATTAACTCTTGAAAAATACCTAGATTATATAGTCTAGGTATTTTATTGTAATTAAGAATACCACAGGTTTGACCTGTGGTTCTAAAAGCTTATAGCTATGCGTGAATAAAAAAATAGCTCCCTTGGAATAATATTTTAAGTTTGCCAACTAAAATATTTTCAAGGGAGGTGTCGTTAATGAGCAACGACATAAGTAGTTTAGCACATAGTAAATGGAATTGTAAATATCATATAGTATTTGCACCTAAGTATAGAAGACAGGTGATTTACGGGAAAATTAAAGCAGATATTGGAGTGATATTGCGAAAGCTATGTGAACAAAAAGGTGTAGAAATAATAGAAGCAAATGCATGTAAAGATCATATTCATATGCTGGTAAGCATACCGCCAAAATTGAGCGTAGCTCAATTTATGGGATATCTTAAAGGTAAAAGTTCACTTATGATATTTGATAGGCATGCTAATATGAAGTATAGATAAGCTCTTAAGCCCCGATAATTATTTGGACAAAGCATATTAGTATAGGTTATACTAAATATAGTAATTATTGGAGGTAATTTATGAAAGGAAAAACTTATTCAGAAGAATTTAAGAATCAAATATTAAATGAAGTGAAAGAGGTAGGTAATGTTTCTTTAGTTGGAAGAAAACATGGAATATCTACTAGTACAATTTTTACTTGGATAAGCAAATCAAAGAATAAAGATAAGATTAAGGTAAAACCAGGTAGAAAAGCTTTGATTGAGGGAAAGAATAGTATAGAAGAATTAAATGAAGTAACTCAGGAAAA
>NZ_FPBY01000106.1 GCF_900116755.1 Clostridium sp. DSM 8431 | reverse complement strand
CTAATCCTGTTTTGCTTGAATACTACAATAAGTTAATTAAATCAAAACCTAAAAAAGTAGCTATTGGAGCTATAATGCACAAATTAATTAACCACTTTTTTGCAATACTTAGGGATAAAAAGCCCTTTGAATTACGATTACCTGAAGTACATAAAAAATTATATTTAAATAGTAATTTACACGAAGTAATATAACATATAATTTAAAACTCACTCTTGTCCATTATTCGTAAAATAGTAATGGTTTATTAAGTGTACCCTTTTTTAAAAAATTACTTTTTAAAATTTTTTATTTTTTTGTATAACTGGTCTATGCATTAAAAAAAGACCATATCCATAATTATTTATGAATATAGTCTTATATACTACCCTTAAAAATATTATTTACGCTACAACGCCAGAAATAATAATACCTATAGCAATCATAAATCCAGCAATAACAATAGCAACTGCAATATTGTTTTTCTTTAATTCTTCATTAAAGTCTACTTTTGTAAGTACTAAATCAAATATAACGTATCCTACAATTAATAGTACTATTCCTATTAATCCAAATACAATACTTAATCCTGCACTAGCCATAAAATCACTCATCCTTTTCTCCTTAATTAATCTATTTTAAATATAATGATATATATTTAGCTGTGGAATTAGTAACAAATTCCCCCATTCTTGTGTATACTCCAACTGGCTTAGCCGAAGCTATATACATTCCTATGATAGGAAATTGAAACATCTCTTTTTTATTTAAACTCGAATATACATCCATTCTTAAAGGTCGTATATTAATTCTGTCTTGAAATATATATTCTTCATCCTTATCTAAACTTTCAAAACCATCTTTTATTCCTTGTCCTTCCCTTGAAAGATAAGGTTTTGCAAGATAGTCAGTGGAAAGTTTTCTATCTTTTTCTAAAGTAGTATATGGTATATAATTTATTATGAAATTTTCCTCTTCAGATGATAGTATTCCCTTTCCTAAAAGTTCATACATAACTGCAAAAAAAGCCTTTGATTGAGTTGCAAGGGTATGACCTGGGTTTATAAGATATTCCTTTTTACTTAAGGGATTAATAAACTTTTTCATATCTTCATCATAATAAAACCAATCTAATGGATAATATCTATAAATTGCATCTATCTTTTTTCCATAAATATAAATATCATTTCCATCTGTATCCATGTCATAAACATTACCAAAAATAATATTATAGTTTCCACATTCCCTTAAAACTTCAGCTATTACCTTAGTATTATAAATATCTTCATAATACCAAGATGTAACTACAGCTATATTTTCTATTTTTCTATTAAATTGACTTAATATAGTCTTAAGCTCATCTTTTAAATTATCTCTAAAGAATTTATTAGGATTTTCATACTTAATACTTAAAGTATCTTTTAAAATAGATGGTACATACATAGATTCTACTAATCCTGCTGGTGTTTCTGAATTAAACTCTAAAATTTTCATATTTCCAAAGTTATCAAAAGCAAAATCTATTCTTCCTACAGCACATAGTTCTGTAACTTCTTTAGATCTAACTAAACTGTATAACTCTTTAGGTATTCCTAATATGTCTCCAAAAAGCTCTAAATTATTAATTATTTTTGGATATATCTTATTTAAAATAGAGCAAAACTTATAAGAAGCCCACTTCATTTCTTCATAACACTTTTTATCCATAACCATTCTATCTAAAGATATATATTCATTTACACCTGTATAGGCTCCTGTAAAATCATAATTAAAAGCAAGCTCTTCACTTAATTTTTCATAAACTTTTTCATGATTTTCTACATATGATTTTTCTATTTTTAAAGGATAATTATCTTTTCCTAAAGGACTCATCCAGGTTTTATAATCATCTGTTAAAATATCAAGTCCCCATCTAACTAAAATTCCACGTACATCCTTATCCATAATATAAAGACCATAGTTTCCATATGCCTTCATAGGTGTATTTTTGTTGTCGTAGTCTGGAGCATAAGTATATTCCTCTCTAACTAAGATAAGGTCTTGAACTATATGAATTTTTTTACTTTCAAATACTCTTGCAACCTGCTCTTCCCAAGCCTTTTGATTATATAACTTGCCTATATAAACTTCCTGACTATACCTTCCAAGAGAAGATTTAATAACATATTTATCTTTATCTCTTAGTACTCTTTCTTTATTTTCTAAAGTCAAAATTTCAGTATAAGGAAGACATTTTCTAACTATTTCTTTATCATGATAACTTAACTTAGAGGAATCACTTTTAACAAGTTTCCAAAGGTATGCAAACAAACCTTTAGCCTGAATAGCTATAATCCTTGGATCATTTATAAGTAGCACTCTTCCCTCATTAAATACACTTAAAATCTCTTCAAAATTATCTATTTCATTAGAAAACTCTGTTGGGAAGAGCTTTAATATAACATGTAGTTTAACCTTAGAAAAGCCATATACAAATCCATCTTTAACTGATAAATTACTATTTCCAACTGGAATAATATTGATTTTGGTATCCTTTAGCATTTCTTTAAAATACAGACTATGATGTAGTTCTTCATAATGACATGAATCCATTAAAAAACCAACATTTATATTTCCTTTTTCTTCTGAAAAGTCTTCACTAATTTCTATAAGTCTTTTTAATATATCTTCTATAAAATCTTCATTAAGATTTCCTTTAAAATCACATTTTTCTGCAAGGTGAATTTCCTTTTGTCCACATGGCTTATCATAATTAAATTCTGAAAAATATACCCTATTATTTTTATCTATAAAGGTATCAAATCTAGTCCAATACATAGGAGCTAGTGGAGCCTTAAGACTAAATATTTTATCTTTATAAGAAAATTCATCAAAATAATTTAATAATTCCTTATGTAATCCGTTAATTTCACCTAATAAACTTATAGCAATTCTATTAATTTCTTCACCATAATACTTCATCTTATCCCATATATCCTCTTCTATGAAAAAAGGTATTTGAGAATGTACATGCTCCTCACCATTTGCACTTATCATATAATGGTCAAAAAGAACATCTTCTGTATATTTTATCTGATCTTTCATAAACTTTTACCTCTTACTTAATCTTAGCTTGAAGAACTTCCACCCTTAGAGCTTGAATAACCAGAAGACTTGCTTCCTGATGACTTAGAAGTACTGCTCTTTCCACTTGATGATTTAGATACGCTGCCAGATGAACTATCAGATGAACTGCCCCTATTTCCAAATGAATGCCAAAAGCTTCTTCCTCCATAATAATGATTACTTGAAGAGGTAGATACTCCATTTTCCTCTTCTTCCTCATCTCTATTTTCACAACCAGTAGCTACTGCTGCTACTCCAACAGCAAAGGCAGTAGCTACAGCAAGTGCCAGTGCATTCTTTTTATTCTTTTCTAAAAAACTTTTAAAATCTGCCATTATTATTTCACCTTCACTATCTTAACTTCTAGCTTACTATTTAAAAAATTAATATAATCCATTAAGTCTTCCTTAACATTTCCCCTAGTAATGATCTTTATCCCCTTATATCCTAATTCCTTTAAAAATTCTTCATAAGGCAAATCATCAAAGCCTATAGCATATTGATTATTTAATTTATTCTTCTTTTCACTATCATCCATTTCTTCTCTATACCTATCAAAAGGAATAAACATTATATATTTCTTAGTTTGTATTTCCTTAAGATTTTCACTGCAATATATAAGCCTACTTATATGCTCTTTAGTCCCTACAAGCCCAAAATCATTAAATAATAAATTAATATTTAAAATAGGCTTTATATCATAATGATTATTTAATATAAGAGCCAAATCTAATATTTCATTTAAATTCAAATCAACTATTATAAAATATTCATCTTCATATTCTTTTAAAACCTGATTAACTAAATTATCACTAACTTTTATACTATACTCATCAAGTACAAAATCTGAATATGTTTTTAGAGATACAAAAGGTGTACTTCTAAAAAAACACCTATACTCCCCTAAATTTTTCTTCCACTTTTTATAATTATCCCTTAAATTTATATCTTTTAAATTCATTATCATTACCTTTCATAAGTAATAGCATAAATATCGTCTAAAGAAATATAGTGTTTAAAACCATCTTCATTTATAAACACACATCTTCCTTCACTGCATTCATCTTCTATTACCTGCCCTTTAAAACTGATTTCTGGATTAGAATTCTGCCATGATGATACATCTAAATAAATATTGATTTCTACTGATGATGATAAAAAGCCACAAGGCATTTTATAAAGTATTGCAAAATTATTTTTAGTTGAAAATAACTGTCTATAACTTTTACCATCAATAAAAGTATCTACGGCTATAAGACCATTATATAAGTTTCTTATCTCTCCCTCTAAAACTTCAGTCACTGTATCATTATACCAATCATTAAAGGTTTTATAAATAAATAATTCCATTTATTCCTCCATATATATCTTTTTGTATATTATATATATATTCTAAGTTTTTAACAAGATAAATGACAATTCTAATTTATATTTTCTAAGGCTGTATTTTTAAATAAAGTGATAAGTGAGACTAGCTATTCAAATATAGGTGGACGTCCTTTAAAGTTTGTACTTAAATAAGGGTGTTCGCCTTTTATATTTATTGGATTTTCATCAAATTTTGAAAATATAAATTTAAAAAGAGCTAGATAATTTGCTAAATATTTTATTGATACTCCTCTATAAACAGCTATAAATCTCTTTAAGTTATTGCTATGAAGGCTATTTATTTTTTGAATGTTGTACTGTTTAAATCCATGAAGTCCATTTGGAATAGCTATATGACTTATTTTACAAAAGGATGATAATATTTTATAACTAAAAAGACTGTCTGTTATTATTGTCTAGTGCTGTTTAAATACACACCTTTTCCTTAGATATGCCTCTATATCTTGCCTAGCCTCCTCCTTTATGTGCTTTTCTTGGCATAACAAATCCATCTTTAGAGTGATTTCCCTTAAAGGATTCTTGAAAGAAAGTTTCATCACATTGAATTTTTGAAGATAAATCCAAACATTTATAATGCTCTCTAATGGCATCTAAGATTTTATGACATCAGATAAAAGCTGTGCTAACTGCAATATTTAGCTCCTTTGCTATTTTACTAAGAGAATATTGATTTATAAGGCATTCAATGAATTTAATACAAGTTTCTAAATTCTTTTTAGATGAGAAAATAGGGGCATTAGTACTTTTAACAAAAGATTTTTTGCAAGTTTTACATGGATACCTTTGAGTTTCTTTATTCCTACCATTTTTAACTATGCATTTATTTTTACAATGAGGGCAAATTAATTCTGCTGTTTCTTTATTATTTGAAACATTAATTAAAATACTTATATCTATTAATAATTTCCTTTTAGCTGAATTACTTAAAAGCTTTATATTTTCTAGAATTTTAAAATAGTTATCTACGTACAAATCAATCACTTTCCAATAATAATTTGTTTAGATACTTGCCTATTTTTATCACTTTTATTCATAAAACAGCCTTCTCTAAAACTAAAAAGCAGCACCAATTTAATGGCACTGCTTCTTTTATACTAAATTATTTATAATATACTACTGATGCTTCAAGACCTTTATAATCAATCATAGATGACCAGTTAACATTTGAGAAACCAGTTTCAAATTTTACTGAGCTTCCATCATTATTTAATATAACATCACTATTTATTCTATATTCAACATACATTCCCTTTGAATCACAGCTTATCTTAGCTACTGTATCACCAGTTACATCCTGATACCATGGATTATCTGAGTAGTTGATTCCTGTATTATATGAGTATGCTGCCATTTCACTACTATCTGATTTAGAGAAATAGTATCTTACTGCTACCTTTGATAAATCAAGAGCTTCATCTTTAGCCTTAAGAACAAAGCTTTGATTAACTCCAGTTTCTTCTCTACTTATAACCTTTAAATCTACCTTAGATGAAATATCTTCTGCATTTTGTCCCATTACTGAAGATTTAGCGAGTGCTCTAACAAGGGCTGAATTCCAGTAAATATCAACTTCATTAATTGAATAACTTTCTGCATTATCTAAGTAACATTTTGCTGGTGCTACATCTTGTAAATATGCCTTTGCATATGGATCTTCTAATTGAGAGTTAACTCCACCTGCAATCATACCTGGAATTGCTTCTCCCTTAACTATTGATGGTCTATGGTGTGGATTCTTTGGTGTAACTGTTCCCCATCCTGTTACAAAGGAAACAGCATTTGCATTTTTACCAAAACAGTAATTTACATGTTCTCTTGCATAATCTACATAATCATCATTAGGTGAAATTGTATTAGCTAAAGATAATAATGAGGCTTCACTGCTTATACCCATGTTACTTCCCCAATAATAATATTTTCCGTTAGTTACTCCATATCCATCTTCTTTTGAGGCATCTACTATTCTATCTGCTTTTTTAATTATTGCTTCTTTAATTCTATCTTTTAAATCTTCATCAGCATTTCTAGTACTTAGATAAGCATCATTACCAAAGCCACCTATACTTTGCCATCCATATTCCATTTCTATATTATTTTCTGCAAGTTCTTTAAATCTTTCGTGGTACTTATTATCTCCTGTTGCCTTAAATAATTCTGCAGATGCCCAGTATCTTTCATCCATATCAGTATAATCACCATATTCTCCTGTAACTATTCCTTTGGGATTACTTACCCCTTGACTTGGAGCAGCTTCTAAATAATCATAAGCCTTCTTAGCTGCATCAAGACATTTATCTGCAAATTCAGAATCTATTGATTTATATACTTCATAACCCTTAGCCATTATTGCTGCAAAATCACCAGTAGCAGTTGTAGAAATTGGACATACTATTAGTTCATCAGTTTCTTCTTCTGGCATATTATATCCTGGGAAGTTTGCACATGTTACCTTATGATAAACTCCTCCATTTTCTTTATTTTGCATCTTAAATAACCAATCAAATTGTCTCTTACATTCATCTAGAATATCTGATATTCCGTTTCCACTTTCAGGAATTCCAGTATCATCTGTAAAGGCATCTTTATTTACTTCATAAGCTTCTAATAAGTCTGCTAAAGATGTAGCTGTTGCAACTACATATCTACCATAATCTCCTGCATCATGCCATCCTCCTGATACATCTATATATTCATCTGTACCATAAATTCTTGCAAGAGATTTATGACACTCAGGATGTGCCCACTTACCTGCAAATTCTTCTGAAAGCTCATCACATCTTTGATAATAAAAGAATTTAGTTAAATCCTTCATAGTATCTCTATAAATATTTTCATCTATCTTAAATTCATAAGATTCTCCAAGTTCTTCACTTTGAATTACATAAGTTCCTGGAGTATTTACTTTAGAGAAGTCTCCATAATAATCTACTTCTCCAGCTGCTTTATTTTCTTTTCCTTCTGAAATTTCACCTGTATAAACAGTTTCTCCAGTTTCTTTAGATACAACATTAAATGTCTTTCCTGCTACATCAGCACCTCTAAAGACTACTTCTTTTCTACTATTTGGAATGTATCCAAGTTGATTTAAAACTATTTTTTGCTCTTCCTTTTCTTCTATAACATCAGTTATTCCACTAGCATCAACTAATTTTAAGCTTACATTACTTAAATTAACCTTATGTGCTTCTAAATCTTCTCCCTCTTCTTTTCCCATATTGAAACATAATTTTGGAGCCATATCTGTGTCATCTTCCATTGTAAATTCCATAACTACTGTTTGAGTTTCAGGAGTTACATTTACTTTTTTCCATGTGTAAGCATGATAATCTCCACCATCAAGTTGAATCATAGCTTCAAGATCTCTATCTACAGAAGAATCAATATCAAATTGTAGTACATACTTCCCACCTTTATATAACTTGAATGTTTGATTAGATACTTGAACTCCATAGTTTAAGGTACCACATTCATTAACATTAGCAGTTAACTTTCCATCTTCTGAAGTTAATGTAGCATCTCCTCCTCCAGCAAGATAAAGTCCCCAGTTTTCTTTGCCATTTTTGAAATCACCATTTTTAATTAAATTTTCATCACTAGCTTCTGGTTTTTTGCCAGCTGTCTTTTCAGCATTACTGTCATCTACCATAATTAACTCTACATTATCAAAAGTTACAGTATGCTCGTCAAGCTCTTCACCTTCATTACCAAGGTTTAAACAAAGCTTAGGTGCATTATCAGTTTCATCTTTCATAGTAAACTCCATAGTCATAGTTTGAGTTTCAGGAGTTATATTAAATTCATTCCATGCATAGCACTTATAGTCTCCTCCATTTTGTTGAAGACCACCTTCAATTTTTCTTTCAGCAGTAGAACTTACATCAAACTTTAAAACATATTTAGCTCCCTTAATTAACTTAAAACCTCCTGTTGATAACTGAACGCCATAATTTAGTTCACCAACAGATTTGACATCAGCTTTAAGAGCTCCGTCTACAACATTTAGTTCCATATCTCCACCAGCTGTTACATAACTTCCCCAGTTCTCCATTCCATCTGAGAAATCTCCATTTTTTATTAAATTATCTTTTGAAGAAACTGTACTTTCTTGTGATACTTCAGCCTTTACATTTATTGTGGCCACGTTTACAAAACTACTTGTAACAAGTGTTGCTGCTGTCAGCATCATAACTAAAAATCTTTTCATTTATAATTCCCTCCTAAATTTTCCTGTTAATACAATTATATTTCCTCCACAATATTACTTCAATGCAATAAAATTACTTTTTAAGCTACAAAAATAGTATTTTAAGATATTTTATTCAATACTTTATATAAAATTTTATAACCAAGTTATAATTAATAGCTATTTAGAACTTTTTCTAAATAGCTATTGACTAATTATTACATTTAAGTTATATTCTATTTAGAAATATTTCTAAATAGATTCAAAAGAGGTGATGTTTTGATTTTCCAAGAAACATTTAAAGCATTGGCTGATCCTGTACGCCGCGAAATACTAATGATGTTAAAAGATAATAAAATGTCTGCAGGAGAAATAAGTAGTAAGTTTGATATGACAGCAGCAACTGTATCTTATCACTTATCAAAATTAAAGAAGGCTGAGCTAATTTTTGAAACTAAATATAAAAATTTTATCTACTATGAGATAAATGTATCCGTATTTGAAGAAATAATGCTATGGTTTTCTAACTTTGGAGGTAATAAAAATGAAAAAGAATAAAAAATTAATATTAATATCAACAATAGTTTGTCTTTTACCAATACTTTTATCTATAACTTTATACGATAAACTTCCAAGCTCAATTGCAATTCATTTTAGTGCTTCAGGACAGCCAAATAATTATGCTCCTAAATTTATTGCAGCCTTTGGGCTTCCAATAATTATGGCAATTAGTAATGCATTATGTATTTTTGTATTAGATAAAGACCCTAAAAAAGAAAATTCTTCAAAAGTATTAAATCAAATATGTTTATGGATTATACCTATATTATCAATAACATTAACTCCTATTACTTTATTTAAATCTTTAGGTACAGACATTCCTATTAATATAATAGTACCAGCTATGATTGGAATTCTATTTGTGGTAATTGGAAATTATCTTCCTAAATGCAAACAAAATAATACTGTAGGAATAAAACTTCCTTGGACACTAAAAGATTCTGATAACTGGAATAAAACTCATCACTTAGCAGGATACCTTTGGATTTTAGGAGGAGCAATTGTTACTATATCAACATTCTTAAATAGTATTCTAACTTCTTATATAATGTTTATTGCTATAGGAGTTATGGTATTAGTTCCAACAATTTATTCTTATGCTATTTACAAAAACAAATAAATTTAAGGGATTGAAATTAGCCTTTCAATCCCTTTTTACTACTTATTATTTAACTTCTAAATCTGTATCTTTTCCCTTTTCAAATGCATCTAAAGCAATAAGAGAATTTTTAACCATCCATGCTACTGAATTTTCAGTATAAAATGCCATATGTGGAGTCATAATTACATTTGGAAATGAATTAAGTATAGCTCTATTATGATCTCCTATAATTTTTCCTGAATTATCAAAATAAATTAAATCCCTTTCTGCTTCGCATACATCTGTACCAAATCCATAAACTTTTCCACTTTCAATAGCTTCTATCATATCTTCTTCATTTACAAGAGAGCCTCTAGCTGTATTAACTATAATCACTCCATCTTTCATCTTATCTAAATTTTCTTTATCAATTATATGAAAATTTTCTTCTGTTGCTGGGCAATGAAGTGTTATAATATCAGCTTTTTTTAATAAAGTATCTAAGTTAACATATTTGGCATAATTTAAAATCTCATGATTTTTATAAGGATCATAAGCTAAAATTTTGCATCCAAACCCACTTAAATGTTTAATTACTGTTGATCCTATTTTTCCTGTTCCAATTACTCCAACTGTAGAATCACAAATAGATTTTCCTATTTTTCCTTTTAAAGAAAAGTCTTGAATGTTTGCAGAAGTTTTTATGTAATTTAATTTTCTAAGACACATAAGCATTAACATTATTGCATAATCAGCTACAGCATCTGGTGGATATGAAACATTGCTAACTCTCATTCCTAATCTTTTAGCATACTCTACATCAATATGATCATACCCTATTGAGCGTGCTAATATATATTTAACCCCATACTTATGAAACTTATCTATTAATGGAGCATCCATTTTACATGGAATAATAGATATAGCATCACATCCTTTAGCTAAAATAGCATTTTTTAAATCAGGATAATCTGGGCAAGAATCTAATTCTATCCCCAACTCTTTACTGAACTTCTCATAATAGACTTTTTCATCAAACTCTCTCATGCTATAAACAAATATCTTCATTTTTTATCCCCCATATTTAAATTAAATCTATATCCATTATAGGCATTTTTAGATTTTTTTTACAAGTATAAAAGACCCTAAATGAAATAAAACTAAATATATTAAAAATATAAGTGTACCCTATAGAATAGAATTTTTTAATTATCTATTCTATAGGGTACATTTTAAACAACTCTAAATAAATTTTATATTATTAATTTTAATTATTCTTTTTTGCACTTATTACTCTTTTTAAAGTAATTAAAGCTGTGAATACACATAAAATAAGTATACCTATAATAGTCTTTATTTCACTATCTTTTCCAGAAAGCGTTAAGAGTGACTTATAAGCTGCACATCTTGCCTCCAAAGAAAATAATCCTAAAACAGCTATAAAAGTAATAATAAATGCCCCTATTTTTTTCATCTTTAAGTCCCCCTTTTTACACTTATTTGTTTAGATATATAGCTTTTGTAATATGTATTATAATAAAAATTTTAAATTATTGAAGTATATACTCTTGTTTCAAAATATATGATACAAAGTAAAATATATCAATTTCATACTAATATATTACCCCTCCATGTAATCGTTGTCAATATTTTTCTTGTATTTTTTCAATTAACTTTCCAATATAAAATCAATTTTTTAACAAAAGAATAATAAAAATAAATTATCCAGAAATAATTCCTTATCTAGCCTACTGAATATTCGAAATCTTTTTTGAAAATAAGGATGTTTTAAGGGTTTTATATTCAAAAAAAATAAATGGTGAACATCCTTATAAAAATACTAATTTCGAAGAATATCCACCTTTATTTAAATTGCTAGTTTGTGTATCACTATATTTCACAATTGAGCTTTTTTTTATAGATATATATGTAAAACTTACTTAATCCATTTATCTATTTTAGATATGAATAATACTTAATCATATATGTCTGAAAACTCAGTATTAATTTTAGAAATTATATCTTTTTCATCACTTATACTATTATCATAAACTTCCTCATCCATTATGTCTGGAAGCTTTATTTCAACTTCTGTACCAATTTCTGTATCCAAAATTTTTACATTTCCATTATGTTCTTCAACAATTCCTCGTACTAAGGCAAGCCCTATACCACTACCCTCTCTTATTCTGTGTAAACTTTTATCTGCTACTCAAAATATGGACAATTATACCCATATCGAGATTTTTCCTTATTCATCGTGTCCTATTTTGTAGTGAATAAATCACCTACTACTTTAGTTTGATATAACACTCCAAAGGCGTAAATTCCCGACTTAGCCATGGGTACATATCTATAATTGCTTTTAATTATGCTATATTATAGATTTTTGCATCTCTCAAATTAAGACTTGCGTTATAATCTCTATCAGCCACATATCCACATTCACATTTGTAAATTCTATCTTTAAGTTTTAAATCTTTTTTTATAGAACCACAAGAGTGACATAGTTTACTTGAAGGATAAAACCT
>NZ_FPBY01000157.1 GCF_900116755.1 Clostridium sp. DSM 8431 | reverse complement strand
TTACAAAGATATCTTTGAGTTTCTTTATTCTTTCCATTTTTAACTATGTATTTATTACCGCAGTGAGGGCATATTAATTCTGTATTATCTTTATTAGAAGAAAGATTTATTAATATACTTATGTCTATTATTAACTTTCTTTTAGCTGCATTACTTAAAGGTTTAATTCCTTCTAAAATTTCATTATAGTTATCCGAACACATCTTCTTCATCTCCAAATAATCATTTGTTTAGATACTTGCCTATATTTATCACTTTTATTCATAATACAGCCTTAAATTATAATAATGAAAGATATGATAAAGTTATACCATATCTTCAAATGGCATATAATATTAGTCCTAAAGATATAGAAACTTTATATAATATATCAATAGTTTTATATAATATAGGAGATTATAGAGGAGCATTAAAATATTTAGATCAGATGGATAATAAAAATAATGAAATTTTAGAATTAGAGAAAATTTTAAAAGAAAAAATTAGATAAGTATTTTTAAGGCAATATAATCTGAATTGTAAAAAATCATTCAGATTACATTGCCTTTTTTATAGCATCAATAAATATACGTGCAAATTATGATGGAAAGTATTTTTTAGATACAACAAGAAAGATATATGTTCTCTAATTTTATGCTTAAATATATGCCTTTCAAGCTATATTATTATTTGAATTTTATGTATGATTTTATGCAAAAAGAGGAATTAAACAGTTGAATCCTATTTTTGTATTCGTGGTTAGCATCAAAATTTATTTTGATGCTATTCCTTCTCATTGTCTTTTAAGCAATACTTTTTATTTGCATAAATTTTTGCATCAAGCATAAATTTGTTAAAAGCATCCTTTAGATATTCTCTATCAGCTCTATCAGCTTCAACTCCACAAAAAATTAAATTTTCTTCACTGTCTAAAGCATCTAAGAAACGTGCTTCTTCTTCTTCTAATCGAAATATTTCTTTCTTTGCTTCTAAATTATTATTTTGACTATCTAAAAGGTAGTCAGTGCTGACATTTAAAATTTTTGCAAGCCTCGAAACTATTTGTCCACGTGGTTCTCTTTGATTATGTTCATATCTTGATAAAGTAGCTTCTGTAATATGTGCCATATCTGCAAGCTGCTTCTGATTTAGGTTTTGTGCTTTTCTTAAAGTAAGAATTTTCTCGCCAATTGTTTTCAAACTTATCACCCCGCCTGCTAATCATAAGTATATAGCATTTGCTATAAAACACAATTCTTTTACCATAAATATCATTTTACGTGCTTGATTTACCAGTTGTCAATGTATCGATACTATGATTTTACGATTGAATAATATAAGTTTAAGATTAAATTCATAAAGAATAATACACATATAGTATAATTGTGGTAAAAATAAAAGCTAAATTCTTATAAAAAGAAAATGATCAACAAACATGTAATTTTAAAAATGTATATAATTAAAAAAGCTGAAGTCATATAAAACTATAGCTTTTTAGGAAGATAGTCTTATATGACTATAAAGGTTTAAAAATGTAATCAGTTGTAATATAAGATGAAAAGCATGATATTCATTGCTTTATTCTTTGAAATTATTGTTTTAAAGTAGAAAAAATAGATGTTTTTTAAAAAATATCCTTTACAAACGAACAATTGTTCACTAAAATATAATTATAAATAGAACACCCGTTCGTAAAAGAGATGTAGAGAATTTATTGATTAATTTAATATATTATTATTTGTTAAAAATTCCTTTAAATAATGATTAAAGGAGAGAATACTTTATAAAGTATTTAATAATATTTTATAATTAGTTTTTATTATATAAAATAAGGAAGCTTTTAAAAATAATGAAATCATAAAGATCTATACCTGTAATTTTTGATGATATTAATTTATAAAAATATAATTTTATTTGAGTTGAATTTTTATACAATTATTATGGAATAGTTAAAATACTAGGATATGTTATATAACAGTTTGCTAAGAAACACAATATATACTGATATTTATTTAATAAGTATATTTTAGGCATTAATATTACAAAGTTATCAAAAGGTATAAAGGAGAATTATTATGAATAAGTTGAAGTTTGAAAGATTGTATACAGAGAGAGGCTTAAAAGATTATAAGCTTAAATCTAGAGAAGATTTATTTTTTATTCATGGTATAAAATTGAACCAAGTATATGGATTTAATAACTTAAAAGAAGATCAAAAGAAACTTACTGAAAGATCTATAATTAATTATTTAAATTCTAAGTGTATTAATAAAAGAAACATAGTTATTATTAAATTTTATTTTGAATCTGAAGTAGATGAAGAAATAAAAATGGAGTATATCGAAGATGGAGAGATATGCTTTAGATATATTAAGTAGAAAAAGCATCTATCCTTAAGAAAATTAAATATTTTTTGTGTGGCATAAAATTCTTAATAAAAAAGAAAGCTAAGAAAGATAATAATGAATATTACTTTTTAATAAGCCATTTGCATGTATCAGCTTTATACTTTTATATATTGAGCTTTAGTATGTATCTTTATTAGCTGGTATTCATATGTATATATAATAAAAATTCTGAAGAAGATTTATATATAGCATGAATATGTAGTAACTTTATTATTGATAAAGGAAGCTTTATAGATACACTTACTTTGAATAATCATATATTAATAGATTATGAAAAAATAATTATTCATAATATTAGTTTGTTTCATTATGTACTTATTGTGTCTAAATAGAATCATAAATTTTAAAAAATTAATAGTAACAAAAGTATTAATATATATTTTTTAAGACACAAAAAAATATATAGCAAAAAAAATACAAATAATTGAAATTTTCTAAAAAAAGTATATAATAATAAGTGTGTATCTTATATATAAAATAATAAAGATTACACAAAGAACTCCACAAGTAAAAATAAAGAAAAGGGATATAGGAATATTATTTAAATGTAGTTAGTTTTAAATTGATTCTATGTTCCTTTTTTTATATAGATGCGTAATTTTTAGGTGAATCTCATTACCTATATAATTTTTGTTTTTTATTAGAATATAAATCCATATGAAAATTGTTACAAATAATCCGAAATATATTTTTTATATTATATAATTTATAAAAATAGTGAGCTTATGACCAAGAAATGTAAAATAAAGAAGATAAAAAATTGTAAAATAAAAAAACTTTCCAAAATGTAATAATGTTGGTATAATATAGAAAGCAAAAATATTATAATTGAAAAAATTATAAAGAGTAATACAAATAACAAACGGTAAAATATACAAGGGAGTGATTACGTGGAAAAAGCATTGTTAAAAAAAAGCAGGTTTCAGGCAGAACAGAGTATGATAAATATGATAGCTAAAGGTAAAGAAGATGGGGAATTAAAAGCAGAGATAGGTATTTTTATCATGGCTGTTATTGATGATGTTTTTGATAATAGATGCGTGTCAAAAATTACGTCAGAAGATGAAAAATTGAAGTTAATATCTGATATAATGTATTTGTTAGATTTAGCGGGAATATATATTTTAGGTTATCCCTCAATGAAAAAAGATAGTTTGGAAAATGATATAAGTTTATTTAAGACAAGCTGTATAAAAGAAAGATTCCAAGAAATTTATAATTTATATAAGAGTAAAAAAGTGGCAAAAAGTTTTTGCAGTGTATAATTTGTGTCCTCAATAGTAAGTAAGTTAGTTAGTTAAGAGGACACAGAATTATATACACTGTGGTCAACTTTGGAAAATATCCAAAGCATAAGAGTTTACGAAAAAACTTGTTAGGAAGTAAACTCATATAAAGAATTTTATTAATAGGAGCAAAGTCACATAAAATGTAACACTTACAATATTATATTGCCCCTAATTAAAAAACATATACATCTTAAAAATAAAATTTTTATATGTTTTTATAAGTATAGATAGGGAGTATTTTATAAATACATATATGTATTTAATTTAAGATGAAATTTTTTCAGAAAATGTTGACGTTTTCAGATTTGGTTGATATAATATAAATAAGATATAGTATGTTACTGATAAGCAGGCATTAACTATGCATAAGTATTTAGGATGTTTATGTTGGTTGATGCCTTTTTGCGCGCAAAAGGCATTAAATACATTTTCCTAAAGAAGTATACGTAAATATATGGAAAAGAGGAAATAAAAATGAAAGATAAAATTTTTAGTGTTTTACAGCGTGTAGGAAGATCCTTTATGCTTCCTATAGCTATTCTTCCAGTAGCAGGGCTTTTTCTTGGAATAGGAAGCTCATTTACAAATGAAACAATGTTAGAAGCTTATGGTTTGACAGGTATTATGGGATCTGGGACCTTCTTAAATACAATTCTTTCAGTGCTAAGTGATGCAGGAAATATTGTTTTTGCAAACCTTCCATTATTATTTTCTATGGGGGTTGCAATAGGTATGGCTAAGAAGGAAAAGGATGTTGCAGCCTTATCTGCAGCTATTGCTTTCTTAATTATGCATTCATCAATAGGTGCCATGATAAATATAAATGGAGGTACAGATTCTCTTTTAAGTGGAGCAGCTACAGATGTTCTAGGAATCACTTCATTGCAAATGGGTGTATTTGGTGGTATTATAGTTGGTCTTGGAGTTGCAATTCTTCATAATAAATTCTATAAAATTGAACTTCCTCAAGTATTGGGATTCTTTGGAGGTACAAGATTTGTTCCTATTATAAGTGCAGTAGTTTACTTGGTTGTTGGTATTGTTATGTTTTATGTATGGCCAGTAGTTCAGACAGGAATTTATAAAGTTGGAGATATAGTTTTACAATCAGGTTATGCAGGAACTTGGGTTTATGGTTTTATGGAACGTTTATTAATTCCTTTTGGTTTACACCATGTATTTTACCTTCCATTTTGGCAAACAGCAGTTGGTGGTACAGCAGTAGTTTCAGGACAACTTATTGAAGGTGCTCAAAATATATTCTTTGCTGAACTTGGTACTCCAGGTATTGAACATTTCAGTGTTTCAGCTACAAGATTTATGTCAGGTAAATTTCCATTAATGATATTTGGGCTTCCAGGTGCAGCTTTAGCTATGTATAAATGTGCAAAGCCTGAAATGAGAAAAAAAGTTGGAGGATTATTGTTATCAGCAGCCTTAACTTCAATGTTAACTGGTATTACAGAACCAATTGAATTTACATTCTTATTTGTAGCACCAGTACTATACGGAATTCACTGTGTATTTGCTGGGGCAGCTTATATGTTAATGCATATGCTAAATGTTGGTGTTGGTATGACATTTTCGGGAGGATTCATTGATTTATTCTTATTTGGTATATTACAAGGAAATGCTAAAACAAGCTGGATTAATGTGGTTTTTGTTGGTGTATTATATTTTGTTGTATACTATTTCTTATTCAGTTTTTTAATAAAAAAGATGGACTTAAAAACACCAGGACGTGATACTTCAGAGGAAGTAAAACTTTACAAGAGAAGTGATGTTGATGCTAAGAAAAAAGGATCTTCAAAAGATGAATTATCAGAAATGATAACAAAGGGACTTGGAGGTAAGAAAAATATTTCAGATGTTGATTGTTGTGCTACAAGGCTTAGATGTACAGTTTACAAATCTGAATTAGTAAATGAAGGTATTTTAAAGCAAACAGGTGCTTCGGGAGTAGTTCATAAAGGACAGGGAGTTCAAATAATTTATGGACCTAGAGTAACTGTAATTAAATCAAATCTTGAAGATTACTTGGTTTTAGCACCAGATGTGGAAATTGAAACTGAAGAAGTTAAAGTGGATAAAACAGAAAAGGTTGAAAAGAAAAAAACAAAGGTAAAAAGAACTATTATTTTAGGAAGTCCATTAACAGGTGAAGCAAAGGATATTACAGAAACACCAGATGATGCTTTTGCTCAAAGAATGATGGGAGATGGAGCTGTGATAATGCCTTCAAAAGGAGAAGTAACAGCGCCAGAAGATGGAGAAATATGTTTTGTATTCCCATCTAATCATGCTGTTGGGTTTAGGACAAAGGATGGAATAGAACTTTTAATCCATATAGGAATAGATACTGTTAACCTTAATGGAGAAGGTTTTGAAGCCTTTGTTAAAGAAGGAGATAAGGTTAAAAAAGGAGATAAAATATTAAGCTTTAATATTGATGAAATTAAAGATAAAGTACCATCAATGGCATCTCCTTATGTTATAACTTCTTTAAATGATAATATGGAAATAAGATTATTGAAAAATGGGAAAATCAAGTCTGGGGAAGACTTAATTGCCATAGATGAATTAGAATAAAAAATTTGTGGAGGCATAAAATGTTTAGAATCATAAAAGTATTAAATCATAATGGTATTATTGCTACAGATAAAGAGGCAGAAAAACAATATATACTTCTGGGAAAAGGAATAGGTTTTGGGAAAAAGGTAAATGAAAGAATTATTCCTTCAGATGATTGTCATATTTATCATATTCAAAAGGAAAATAGTAAGGGTTCAAGTAAAGAAATTATTGATAATATAGAACCAAAGTTCCTTGAAATCGCTAATAATATTATTATGGAATCAGAAAAAGAATTTGGGGAAATAGATAGAAACATTTTATGTCCTCTTGCAGATCATATTGCTTTTGCAGTAAAGAGAATTAAAAATAATGAGGAAATACTAAATCCATTAAATTCAGAGATAAAAGCATTATTTGCAGATGAATATAAGGTTGCATATAAAGCAAAATATATGATAGAAGAAAGTGAAAAAATTAAGCTTAGCGAAGATGAAATTGGGTATATTGCCCTTCATATACATTCATCCTTAGGAAGTGATAATGTATCACAGGCCATGAAAATGGCTTCTTTAGTTAAAGAATGTATTTCAATAATTGAAAATCATGTGGGTAGAAAAGTTGATGTGAATTCATTAGGCTATAATCGCCTTGTGAGTCATGTAAAGTATATGATAGCAAGAACATTATCAGGTGAAACTATACAGCTTGACATGAATGAATATATTCAAGAAAAGTTTTCTAAATCTTTTATATTAGCAAAGTATGTATGTAGTAAAATAGGTCTTGAACTTAATAAGGAATTAAAGGATGTAGAAATTGGTTATCTTGCCATGCATATAGAGAGAGTATTTTCAGAAGAATTATTATAAAAAGAGGTCTGGATTAAAGTCCAGGCTTCTTTTTTGATTAACCTATTATGTATATAATAATTAATTTATTTATTATAATGTAAATGTAAGATTTTAAACAGCTAAAGTGTGGAGGGTGATATGAAAAGATTTAAAGAACTTTTGTTTTTAAAGCAAATAAAAGAAATAGGAAATGCAATCATAAATAAAAAGTATGCAGAGGATTTGAAAGAAAAATTCAAAATCAAGGGGAGATAATAAAAAGAAAAAAGGATGTATATTCATATTGATATGATACCTCTAAAGTAGACATGGTAAATAACCAAACTCTACTTTGGAGGTATTTTTTTATGGGAAGAAAATTTAAATATTCAGTTGAAGATAAAATACAAGCGGTTAAGGATTATCTTTCAGGACGGAAGACTACCAAACAAATATGTTCCGAACTAGGAATAAGATACAACAGTAATCATGGAAATATAATCCGTGTTTGGGCTAAAAAATATAAACTATTTGGGGAATCTAGTTTG
>NZ_FPBY01000101.1 GCF_900116755.1 Clostridium sp. DSM 8431 | reverse complement strand
TCCCCAGGTAAGAACGTGCACTTTCACTTCATCTATCTGCCACATTTACTCTGTCTATTTCGGATAGTTATAGGGCTTTACTTTGTTTTGCAAGCTTACCCATAGACATAAGCCTCAAATGTGATTTGTGTACCTCAGACCAAAGTTTTGCTGCCGACTTCCTTCAGATTCCACTTCACAATGGACACCCTTGTCTTAAGCTATACGGTTGGCACTATCAGCCCCCGTTACGGACTTTCACCGATTAGTGCACGCCCATGCTGGGCGCACAAAAATAAAGGTCACTAAGATTTTTCTTAATGGCCTTTATTTCTTTAAATCAAATATAAACTCTATATTTCTAATTTAGATACTCTTTTAAAAGCAATTTCTTTCTTTAACTTTTTTTCTTCTTTATCTATATTTATCTTATAAATATTAGGGCAGCCTTCTTCACGCCACTTCTTCATATACTTTGCATTAACTTCAGTAATATAATAATAATTATCTTCGTAAGAATCAGAATATTCTAAATAATAATCTATAGATCTCTTATCTACTTTCATAATATCTTTAGGGATAACATTAAACATAATTTCAAAAAATCTCATAGGCACACTATATTCATACATTCCCTTAATTTTTCTACTTTCCATAATAATTCTTTTCAATGCTCTAAATTTAGTAATATCCTCTTTACTTGCATTCATCTTTAACACTGGTTCATTTCTTTTATTTTTTTCTAATTTTATGCATATCATATAACGCCATCCCCTTATTTAATACTTAAAAATCCCAACAAAATAAATTTGTCAGGATTTTTCCTATCTTTTCACCTTGAATAATGTTTGCCATCCAAGACTTATGTAAAATAATATTGCTAAAATCACAGTAACTGTTATTAAAAAATTAGAATCATAACTTACATTAAAAGTACTTAAAGCTACACATATTGTTACTAAAAAAGTTGCCATCATTCCAAGCAAATGAATTCCTCTTTTTGGCTTAGCTTTAGATCTTGATTTAAATTTGTTATTCTTTCTATTTTTATTGCTTTTCATACTTGAAAAAGTAACTACTTCACGAATAAAGAAAAATAACATTATAAATAATATCAGTATGCTTACTGCTGATATATTATCCATTTTGCCACTCCTATCTATACATAACCACATTCTAGGAAATTATATCATTGATTACATGATTTTAAAAGCTTATTTAATATCTAGTTCTACAGGACAGTGATCAGATCCCATAATATCTGTAAGTATTTTAGCATCTTCTAATCTGTCTTTTAAACTTTCTGATACTAAAAAGTAATCAATTCTCCACCCAGCATTTTTTTCTCTTGCCTTAAATCTATAAGACCACCATGAATATATACCTTCAGTTTCTGGATAAAAATATCTAAAGGTATCAATAAATCCACTATTTAAAAGATTAGTCATCTTTTCTCTTTCTTCATCACTAAAGCCAGCATTTTTTCTATTAGTTTTAGGATTTTTCAAGTCTATTTCAGTGTGAGCTACATTTAAATCTCCACATACTATTACTGGTTTATTTTTTTCTAATGTCTTTAAATAATTCTTAAATGCATCTTCCCAAGTCATTCTATAAGGAAGCCTTGCAAGTTCATTTTGAGAATTAGGTGTATATACTGTAATAACATAATACTCAGGGAATTCTAAAGTAATAACTCTTCCTTCATTATCATGTTCTTCTATTCCAAGTCCTAATGAAACACTTAAAGGTTCTTCCTTTGTAAAAATAGCTGTACCTGAATAGCCTTTTTTTTGAGCATAATTCCAATAGCTTTTATACCCTGGAAATTCTAAATCTATCTGTCCTTCTTGAAGTTTAGTTTCTTGAAGACAGAATATATCTGCATCTAATTCATTAAATATATCTTTAAATCCTTTTGTAACTGCCGCTCTTAATCCGTTTACATTCCAGGAAATCATTTTTTTCATAATCTTATGCCTCCTAAAAATATTATTTATTATTATAATATCAATTTTTTCTGCATAATACAAAGTTAATTCCTTCAATAAGTATTTAAGCTTTACATAAATTAAAGTTTTATAGAAAAAATATAGACTGTACCAAATAAAATCATTTGGTACAGCCACTATAAAAATTTTAGTTTTTAAATGAATGAACTGGTGCTGGAATTCTTCCACCTCTATTAGCAAATAAATCTGATGATTTTTCGTTAACCTTCATTACTGGTGCTCTTCCTAAAAGTCCTCCAAATTCAACCATATCCCCAACATCACATCCTGGTGCTGGAATAATTCTTACTGCTGTTGTTTTATTATTAATAACTCCAATTGCAGCTTCATCAGCTATCATACCTGAAATAGTTGTTGCTGGAGTATTTCCTGGTATAGCAATCATATCAAGTCCAACTGAGCAAACACATGTCATAGCTTCAAGTTTTTCCATATTTAAGCTTCCACTTATTACTGCATCTATCATACCTGCATCTTCTGATACTGGAATGAAAGCACCACTTAATCCTCCAACGTGGCTACATGCCATTATACCACCCTTTTTAACTGCATCGTTAAGCATTGCAAGGGCTGCTATAGTACCATGAGTACCAACTTGCTCAAGTCCTATTTCTTCTAAGATTCTAGCAACTGAATCACCAACTGCTGGTGTAGGCGCCAAAGATAAGTCTACAATTCCAAATGGAACATCTAATCTCTTAGAAGCTTCCTTTGCAACTAATTGTCCCATTCTTGTAACCTTAAATGCTGTATTCTTTATAGTATCAGCAACAACATCAAAAGATTCTCCTCTTACCTTTTGAAGTGCTCTTTCTACAACTCCTGGACCTGATACACCAACATTTATAATTCTATCAGCTTCTCCTACTCCGTGGAATGCACCTGCCATAAATGGATTATCTTCTACTGCATTAGCAAATACAACAAGCTTTGCACATCCAAATCCTTTTTGCTCTTTAGTTAAAAGAGATGTTTGCTTAATTATTTGACCCATATCTCTTACAGCGTTCATATTAATACCAGCTTTTGTTGAACCAACATTTACAGATGCACAAACCATTTCTGTTTCTGCAAGGGCTTGAGGTATTGATTTTATAAGTATTTTATCTCCCTTTGTACACCCCTTATGTACTAATGCTGAAAATCCTCCAATAAAGTTAATTCCAAGATTTTTAGCTGCTCTATCTAAAGTTTTGGCAAACTCAACATAATTTTCTTCATCTGTTGCTCCACCAATTAAAGAAATAGGTGTAACAGATACTCTTTTATTTACTATTGGAATACCAAATTCTGTTTCTATCTGATTTCCTACTGGAACAAGCTTTTCAGCAGATCTCATTATTTTATCATATATTTTAGCTCTGGCTCTCTTGCCATCTGAATCTATACAATCAAGTAAAGATATCCCCATTGTAATAGTTCTAACATCTAAGTTTTCTTCTTCTATCATTTTAATTGTTTCTAAAACATTTTGTGCTGTTATATTTGTACCCATTGTCTGCCCCCTTAAATTTTAATTCTTATAGTGAATGCATTGAATTAAATATTTCTTCTCTTTGGATTTTTACATCAACTTTTAGTTCTTTTCCTGTTTCAGCTAGTCCTTTTTTGATTTCTTCAAAACTCTTTTCTGCTTCTTTTAAGTCAAGCATCATTATCATTGTGAAATATCCATCCATAATAGTTTGTGTAACATTTAAGATGTTAATATTAAACTCACTTAATTTTTTGCTTACTCCTGCTATTATTCCTACTTGATCTTGCCCTATTACTGTTAGTATTGATTTCATAGTTTCATCACCTCAATATATTTTTTAATATAAAATAAAAAGCCTTGCCTAGATAAAGGGACGAAAAAACTTTCCGCGGTTCCACCCTTCTTGGCATAAGCCCTGCTTTTAAAACTTCTTCTACGCTCCAAGTCTCCCTTTCATAGTATCCTATTAACTATTTACACCAACCATAGTCTCTCTTAAAATATCATACTATTACTTTTTCTCTTCATTGCATATATTCTTTTTACATTATTTTATTAAAATTTTTATGTTTTGTCAATTTTTTTATTTAATTCTAAAAAAATAAATTAAGAACTAATTATTTATTAATTTCCTAATTTAATTACATCTGTATGCTAACTGGAACAACCACAAGAGATATACCTGCACATTTAAGTCTAGGCATCTTAGGCATTATAATTCCATTTGAATTTAATAAATCACAATAAGAAATACATCTATTTAGAACTTGCTCATAAAAGTTTTCCTGAGCAGTTTTTCTTAACAAATTAACAGAATCGCCACAGGGAGCAACCTTTATAACTTTTCCAAAAATAGTACATGGACATTCTACCTTATCAAAAATATATGAATTATTATTCATAAAATAATTATCATTAACATTAACAACTATAGGAGTATCCCCACAAGTAAGTATCATATCTTCAGTAGAATTTTTATTTAAAATATCATTTAAGTGAGTTAATATATTATTCATAGTTGAAAAATTCATAAGCTCTTTATCCTTAAAGCTAACCATTTTATTTAGATTATCACATCCATAGCAGTTAAAAGCAGTTAAAAGGGTATCAAGATAAGAATTTACATTTTCTGTAGTAAGATTGCCATAAATTTTAACATAATCACCTTCACTTACTTCTCCATCATTAATAGTTCTATCATCAAAGGTTTTTACTATATTTTGTGATTCTAAACTAGTATATATTTCACTATGTAAGGAAAATGAAGTATAAATTCTTTGAAATTCCTCTTCTCTTCTTAAATACCCCTTATCTTCAATATTTCCACTAGTTGTATTTGTAAAATCAAAAGTATCAAGAACAGTACAGTTGTTATTTCTAAACCCCTGTCTTTCCTCTTCAAAGCTCCTATCTTCTCCATAATTTCTCTCTCTATTATCAAATCCCACTTTCCCAGTTAAACTTCTATCTTGGATAAGTTTTGTTGTCCTTATATTTATATATCCACTTAAATAAAGAGAAGAAAGATTTTTAACTAACCCTTCATCAAGATACATTAAAAGAGCAAGAGTAGCTGCATCCAAAAAAATCACATCCTAAAACTATGGTTCATATTAAATCTACTCTATATATTCCTTATTTATTCCTTCTTTTTATCCTTTTTTGATACATAAGGGTTATCTTCATAATAAAATCTATAAAGATAATCTGTAGCCTCTTCAGCGTAATCTATTCCTATTCTCTTAGATTTTATAATTTTTCCACAAGGACTTTCTTTCTTTTCAAACATCCTTTTTATTTCAGAATCATTTTTAACTATGTACATCTCACCATCAAATAATATTGTATTAGTAAGTCTTTTTGTAATATCCATGGCCATACATAATTTAGATGGCCCTGATGTTAAATTTAAATCTTCTTTTTTAGTAAGCTTCTTATAGGGCTTTTTACATCTTCTATTAGCCATATAATCTAATCCTATTAAAGGCTCTACTGCTCTTATAAGAACTCCCTGAGGCTCACCTACACTTTCTGTTATGGCATTTAAACATGCATACATACCATATATGTTATAAACATAAGCTGTACCTCCCTGTCCATACATAGGTATTAATCTTTCTGTCTTTTTTCCTCCATAAACATGAGCAGCCTTATCTGTAACTCCTAAATAAGCTTCTGTTTCAACTATTTTTCCTGCAACTATTTTTCCATCTATTTCTCTTACTAAAATCTTACCTAAAAGTTCCTTTGCAACCTTTAAAGTTTTTCTTCCATAAAATTCTTCTCTTAAAACTTCCAAAAATCTTCGCCTCCTAAAAAATGAGCACTATGAAATAAATAATTATTTCATATGCTCATAAATCAAAAACTTATTTTTATTCAGCAATAACTTCTTTCATTGCTTTAATAAGCTTATCTATCTCTTCTTTAGTTCCTACTGTTATTCTAAGTTTATCTGATAAATTTCTACTTTCAAAATACCTAATATATATTTTATATTTTTTTAAACCTTCCATAATTTCTTTTGCAGATTTATTTCCTGAAGGTGTACATAAAATAAAATTAGTTTGTGATGGGATACACTTAAAATTCATTTCTTCTAACTTTTCAAAAAGATATTTTCTATTCTCTTTTATTTTGTCAATAATCTTTAAATGATATTCCTCATCTAAAACTGCAGCTGACGCTACTATCTGTGTCATATAATTTATATTATATGAATCTCTACACTTATCTAAATATCTTATAAGTCTTTTATCTGCAAAGCAATAGCCAAGTCTTGCTCCACATAAAGAATAAGATTTAGACATAGTTCTCATTACAACTAGATTACTATAATCATTAATATATTTAATCATAGTTGCATCTTCATCACAAAAATCCATATAAGCTTCATCAACAACAACTAATCCATCATAATTATCTAGTATATATTTTATTTTTTCTATACTTAATAAAATTCCAGTTGGAGCATTAGGATTAGCTAAAAATATAGCTTCTGATTTTGCCTTTAATAATTTATCTACATCTATTGTAAAGTCATCATTAACATCAACAAATTCACAATCTACTCCTTCAATATTGGCACAAGCCTTATAAACAGTATATGTAGGATATGGAGCTACAACAGTTCCACCTTCTTCTAAAAATACTTTCATAATTAAGGATATTATCTCATCAGATCCATTTCCACAAAATACTTGATTAAAATCAGTCTTATAAACTGAAGCAATGGCCTTTCTCAAATCATCACTCATTGCTTTTGGATATATTCTTAATTTGTTTATATCCATATTTTTAATAACCTCTTCAATTTTAGGTGATGGAGGATATGCATTTTCATTAGCATTTAACTTAATAACCTCAGGATCATTTAAGTCTGGTTGAAAACCTGGTATATATTCCTCTAACGCCTCTATATAATTTTTAATCTTCATTTTACCACCCCAATTTATTGTTATAGATTAAATTATAACAATTTTTTATAATTTTGTATATTTATAAAACCTACTTTGAAGACACAATTAAATATTTTTCATTTTTTTTAAATTTTATGTTTAAAATTTATGTTTATTGGCAAACATTATTAATGATGGTGTTAAAATCATTATTCTTTTTTTCATTATAATAAGCAGCTTTGTAAAAAAGCTGCTTTCCCCTTATTTATTATACTATTATAATCAATTAGATTAATTTATCCAAAAATAAAAATCTCAGTTTTAGAAATATTTAAAAAGCTAAAAGTTCTTCCTTATATTCATCTATTACAACATTTATGTCATCTTCACCTCTATAATAAAGATACATCTCAGGATTTTCTTTTTCTTTCACTATTTCTCTTACAAACGCTTCATCTTTTTGAAAACATTTACATTTCTTGCTAACACTATCAAATACAGCAAGCACTTTATGATTATCCCACAAAACCCAAGTGGCCCTATCATTATTTACCTTTGGACAATAACTTTCTATTAGTATTTCAATAAAGTTCTTTATCCTACAGTTACTTATAATCTCAATAACTCTTCTGTTAGGTGCATTCATATCATCTTGTCTAGAGACACTCTGCCTCTCCATAAATACTCTCATATTATATTACCTCTCCTATAATTTTTTCAATTATACATACTTAGCCTTACATTATATATTATACATCATAAGGCAATTTTAGTAAACTTATCTTTCTTATTTATGTAAAGAAAACGTTATCTTTTTTAATACTTTAAATTTAATTTTTACTTTCAGAAAAGCGTATACCCTTAAATATATTACCTATGTATAAAATTTATTCTTAAATTTATAAAAAACCAGCACTATTTTAGTACTGGATTTAATATTTATTACTTCATATTTCTTTTAATTTTATCAACAGCATCTTTCATATCTTCAGCTATTTCAGATATCATTTCCCCTTCTTTTTTCATAACCTTTTTAACTTTATTCATCATTCCATCCATCTTATCATTTTTCATTTCAACTTCATCCTTCTTTAATCAATTTCAAAACTTTTACATATTGTTTCTTGATATACTTCGGCAGATTCTCCTGAAACTTCTATATTTTTCAATTCACACACGGTATTACAGTTATGTCTACATGATTGAACGAAACACACTAATGTATTGCAACTTCCGCCTCCATTTGTATTATTAGTTAAATCACTATACAAAAGACTATTTAAAAATGATCCACAGCATGTTTCTGTATTACTATCAGCTGCTCTTCCCCCAATATTAACTCTATTTGCATAACATACATTATCTTTATTATGTGAACAACTTTCTACACAACAGCTTATTCTTTCCATTTTTCTTCTCCTTTATTCAAAATATCTTTCTAATAAACCTTTAAATGCTCTGCCATGTCTAGCTTCATCTTTACACATTTCATGGATAGTATCATGAATAGCATCTAAATTTTCTTTTTTGGCCTTATTTGCAAGCTTCTTTTTTCCTTCACAAGCACCATATTCTGCTTCTACTCTTGCCTGCAGATTTGCTTTTGTATCAGCTACAACTACTTCTCCAAGAAGTTCAGCAATTCTTGAAGCATGGTCTGCCTCTTCATAAGCAATTCTCTTATATGTTTCAGCAACTTCAGGATATCCTTCTCTATCAGCTTGACGTCCCATTGCTAAATACATCCCTACTTCTGTACATTCACCTGTAAAATTTGCTCTTAAATCGTCTATAATATCTGCTGATAATCCTTCAGCTACACCTATTCTATGTTCATCTGCCCAGTTTAAATCATCTGATAGTTCTTTAAACTTTTCCTTACCAGCTTTACACACAGGACATTCTACTGGTGGTTCATCACCTTCATGAACATATCCACATATCGTACAAATAAATTTTTTCATTCCTTTGCCTCCCTTATTAATCTTATAATTTTATTATTTCGTATTATTTCTATTTTTATTCAATACAACTAAAAAAAAATAGACCATAGCTTAATAAGCCATGATCTATTTTTACAGATTACCTTCTACTATATAAACTTAATTACTATCACTGCAGTAGCCCCTGTTAAACATATTAAAAGAGAAACAAAAACTGAAATCTTTATGTACTTTAAACCTTTTTGATAATTTTCTTCACCTTCTTTTCCTTCAGCTTCTGCATTGTTTAAGAATTTTCTACTTTTATAAAAACACCAAAAATTAAATACAACCATTAATAAAATTATTGCACAAAAAAATATCTTCATAATTATCACCTTTCTTTAGTAAATCTAAAAATATCTCTTAATTATAATATCATCTTTTCTTTTTATATAATAGATAAAACTACAATCACCACTTAAGTTTTTTATTCATATTATGATATAAGTATTGATTTTGGAGATTATTATGTTTAAACTTATTCTTATATTATTTTTCAAATTAATTAACACAGATTATGAAAACCTAAATTTTTCAAAGCTATCTAAATTAATAGATAATGATGATTTAAAAAGTAACCTTATAGCAAAAAAAGGTTCTTTAACTTATGGCGTCAAAAAAATAACACTAAAATTCAAAAAGAAAAAACAAAAATTAAAAAAATTAACGTCTACAAAAAAGAGAATCTATCTATGTATAGCCCTAAAAACATTTCATTCTTCTACATAAAAAACTCAAAAACTAATAAAAAATCTTCAGAAATTCTAAACTATATTGTAGTAATACAAAGTTTTAAGATTATTGATATTGCATGTATGGAATATGACTTAGAAAAATATAAAAAATTAATGCATGGAAATCTTTCATACTCTAATAATTTAAAATGGAATGATATGATAGAAAACTTAGAAAATATATTTTTAAAATTTGAATCAACTAAAATTTCAAAGCTTTTTAAAAATGGCTATAGAACAACTACTATTTATTCTAGTTACAAGTCATCTAACTATGCTAAGAGATATGCCATAAACTATAACAAAGCCTATAAAGACTTTAATAATTCAGGTGGAGATTGTACAAATTTTGTTTCTCAATGCCTCTATGCAGGAAATGTCCCTCTTAAAAAGTCATGGCATCCTTATACTGCTCCATGGATAAGAGTTAATGAACTAAACTCTTATCTTACAAGAAATAAAATTGCAAAGGAAGTACCTTCTTTAAGTGACTTAAATGTAGGTGATATAATTCAATTTTTCTCTAATACTAAAGGTTTTTTTGCCCACTCTGGAATTATTAGCGAAATACTTGATAATGGTGAAATTTTATACTGCTGCCATAGTTATGATAAAAAAGATTTTCCTTTAAGCGAAATTCACCCAATATTATATACAAAACTCAGACTTTTAAAAATTATATATTAAAAATAAAGAGCGAAATGTACTTCCTCCATACATTTCGCTCTTTTATCTAAAAACTATTCAGCAAAAAAATCTGTTAATATTTCCTTATCTAATGGTAAAAAATTATAATCTTCTAGATTTCTTTTACCGATCCATTTACATTCTTTATAATTCTTGTCTAAGATAGCCTTCTCTTTAATTCTTCCAGTGTAAACCATTATGCTTTCATCATTTTCTTCGTCGCAAATATATTCCTTAAATGGCTCTACATCAAAAATTACAGATTTTAATATATCTTTTGCTCCTCTTGTAATACATTTGTCGTGATTCTCTTTTCCTTTTATTTTTTGAGTTAATATAGACCAACTTTCAATTTGTCCTCTCTTAACTTTTTTCTTTAATATTAGTACATTGTGAAAATCATCTTTAATAATCAAACTACAAGCGATTTGTTTTGCCATATATTTTCCCCCCCCTAGTTAGTTAAATTTTATATTCTTATCTTATCATAAAATAGAGTTTTTTTCTATTTTATCAACAAAAAAATATATATTTATGCAATATTATAAAAATGTTTTAAAATTACAGCTCTTATAGCTTCATAATTTATTGCTGAATTTAAATTCTTTTTTATCATTGAAATATTTTCTATTCCAATTTTATTGCATACCTTTAATATATCTTCTTCTTCATTTTCGTTAAAATACTTCTCTAAGTTTAGCGTAAATTCAATTTTTTTATTTTCTTTTATATAATCTGTTACGTATCCTAATATAGTTGATACTGATATTTCCATATTATCTGATATATTTTTAATATCATAACCTTCATTTATCATATCTATAGCTATCTCATTATGTTTTCTATCTTCTCCATCTATTATAAGTTTTAATCTTCCTTTTTTAGTCCACTTAACTTCTATATTATTATTTTCCACATAAGAATTTACTAATTCTATAATCTCTTTTCCGTACATCTCTATTTTTTTAGGACCCATTCCTCCTATATCCTTTAATTGTTCTAAATTGCAAGGATATCTTCCACTTATTTCTTTAAGAGTATCTTGAGATATTATATAATAAGGGCTCTTATTTTCTTTATCTGCAAATTCAGCTCTAAGCTTTCTAAGCTCTTCATATAAATTTTCATCAGTTGTAACTAAAAAATCTAAAGGAAGAGAAGTATCTTTAATATCTTCTTTCTTTATATTATTCTTAATTTTATAGTCTTTTATTCTATCTATAAAAGTTTCACCGTATTTATCATACTTAATTTCCCCAACCCCTGAAATAGATAAAAATTCTTCTTTAGTTATAGGATAACTTTTACTCATTTCTCTTAAAGATCTATCGCTAAATATTACGTATGGTGGTACTTTTTCTTCACTAGCAATAAAATGTCTTAATTCTTTTAATATATTAAATAGACCATTATCTTCACTTTCTATTTCTTTTATTTTAACACTTTCTTTAAATACAACCTTTTCTTCACCTCTAAGGACCTTCAAAGAAATAGCATTAAGTCTTAATACCGGATATGTACCTTCTACAAGATCTATAATTCTATGAGAAACTAGCCTATTTATAAAGGTAACTAAATCTTCTTTTTTATATTCTTTCATAAGCCCATAGGTTGATAATTCATGAAAGCCTAAAGATAATATCTTTTTATTTTTAGAACCTCTTAAAACATCTACAACCATAGTTATGCCAAATGGTCTTTTCATTCTTCCAATGCACGATAATACCTTTTGAGCATCAACAGTTCTATCAATTTCTTCACTTTCACTTAAGCAGTTGCTGCAATTATTGCAGTTTTCCTTTCTTTCTTCTCCAAAATACTCAAGTATATATCTTCTATAACACCCAGTAGAATAAACTAAAGAAACCATATCCTGAAGCTTTTTATAAGCTATAACTCTTCTATCTTCACTTCTTATTCCTGTATCAATTAAATATTTTTGAAGATGAACATCTCCTGGAGTAAAAAGCAAATAACATTCACTTTTTTCACCATCACGTCCTGCTCTTCCTATTTCTTGATAGTATCCTTCAATATTCTGAGGCATATTATAATGAATAATATATCTTATATTAGATTTATCAATACCCATACCAAAAGCATTTGTTGCCACCATTATATCTACATCATCATTAATAAACTTCTCTTGAAACTCTTTTCTTTCATCATCTCTAAGGCCTGCATGATATTTTCCTGCCTTATAATTATTATCACACAAATAGCTATATATAGAATCAACTTCTTTTCTAGTTGCACAATATATTATTCCTGAAACCTTTGAGTTTTTACTTACATATTCTTTTAAAAACAAATCCTTTCGTCCATCTTTAATAATATTTATTGAAAGATTTTCTCTATCAAAACCACTTATAAATACTTTAGGATTATTTAAATTTAGAAGCTTTACTATATCCTTTTGAACCTCTTTTGAAGCTGTTGCAGTAAAAGCTGTAACTACTGGATTAGAACTAAGCCTTTTTATAAAACCATTTATCTTTCTATAACTAACTCTAAAATCATGTCCCCAAGTTGATACACAATGAGCCTCATCAACTGCAACCTGAGATATATTAAGCTCTGAGATAATGTTTAAAAACTCTAAAGAATCTAACCTTTCTGGCGCTATGTAAATTATTTTTATATTATTATTTTTTAGATTATATAAAACCTCCTGAAATTCCATATTGTCAAGAGTACTATTTATATAAGCTGCTTTAACTCCTATATCTCTTAATGAATCTACCTGATCCTTCATAAGAGAAATCAAAGGTGAAATAACTATAGTAATTCCCTCCATAATTAAAGCTGGAATCTGATAACATATAGATTTACCTCCCCCTGTAGGCATTATTGCAAGTACATCTCTATTACCTGTAATTGTATCTATTATATCTTTTTGACCTTTTCTAAACTCCTTATATCCGTAATACTTATTTAAAATATCTACTGCTTTGTTCATGTTAATCTTCACTCCTAATCTATATAATATATATTATCATACTTAACAAGAACAAACATTCTTATTCAACATTATTAAATTTTTATTTTTTATATTTATCGAGTAGGTGAACCTCAGAAATATTTTTTTCTGAGGTCTTTCCTCTCACAGAACCGTGCATGCGGGCCTCGCACACGGCTCTTGATAA
>NZ_FPBY01000191.1 GCF_900116755.1 Clostridium sp. DSM 8431 | reverse complement strand
ATCGAAGATAGACTTTAATAAAAGATATTTAAACATACGAATTGGATCTATAGCATTTCTACCATTATTAGAACAATATTTATTAGAAAGTTCGTCATAAACAAATGAAAAGTCAATTAATTCATTAATTTTTCTCAGCATATTGTCTTTGGGAACAACCAAATCATAAATTCCTGTATATTCACTTAAAATCATTGTTTCTTGCTTTTTTATCACTCTAATCACCCTTATTATTTAATAAATTAAGTATAACATAAAAAGCCCAAAAGATTGTTGAATAACAATCTTTTGGACTTAATTTTCCGAAGGGCACTTTTTCAGTGTCCTCCATACCTGAAGCCTCATTTTTTGTATAAACTACACTTATTAATACTCTAAAAAAGTGTTGTCCATTCAGATACATCTCTTTAGATTAATCTGCAGGTTCATTCATTATTCCTAACTTATCAAATATTAAGAACGCAGCATTGATTATTAATCCTACAACAGTTGCAAGTCCCATTCCTGTAAGTTCTACTGAACCTAAATTAATAGTTATTCTACTTAATCCAACAATGAATATTACTGATGTCAAAATTAAGTTTCTTGACTTTGAGAAATCAACTTTTTCTTCTATAAAAGTTCTAAGACCTGAAGTTGCTATAGAACCAAATAGCAAAAGACTTATTCCTCCTATAACTGGTGTTGGTATTGAATTAATTAAAGCTGACATCTTTCCTGAGAATCCTAAAATAATTGAGAATATACCTGCTCCACAAATTACATAAACACTATATACCTTTGTCAAAGCTAGTACCCCAATATTTTCTCCATATGTAGTTGTTGGGACTGAACCAAACATCCCTGAAATCATTGTTGATAAACCATCTCCAAGAAGTGATCTGTTTAATCCAGGATCTTCTGTTAAATCTCTTCCCACTATACTTCCTGTTACCTTTAAATGGCCAATATGTTCTGCTAATACAACAAATGTTGCTGGTAATATTGTTAATATTGCTTGCAAGTCAAAATGTGCCACTTGTATTTGTGGAACTATAAAGAACTTCGCTTCTCTTATAGGTGTTAAATCTACAATCCCCATTGCATATGCTGTAACATATCCTACAACAACAGCTATTAAAATTGGTATAACTTTTAGGAATCCTTTTAATAACACATTACATAAAATCATAGTTATTAAAGTGACCATAGAAACTGTAACCCATGTAGGATTAAATTCTAATGTATTGCTTCCCCCTACAGGAAATCCAGCCATATCTGCTGCCGAAGCTGCAAGCTCTAAACCAATTATAGTAACAATTGCTCCCATTGCTGCTGGTGGAAATAACTTATTAATCCATCCCGTACCTGTATAACCTACAATAATAGCAATGATAGCAAATAGCGCCCCTGTAGCCACGAAACCACTTTGTATAGTTCTGAAATCATAACCTTGACTTTGCAATAAGAAAATTGGTGATAAAAAAGCAAAACTTGACCCAAGATACGCTGGTATCTTTTTCTTAGTCAAAAATGCATATAATAATGTTCCTATACCATTAAAGAATAACACTGTAGTTGGATCTATTCCAACCATAACAGGAACTAACACTGAAGAACCAAACATAGCAAATAAATGTTGAAAACTTAAAGGAATTGCCTTGGATAAAGGAAGCTTTTCATTTACGTCTATAGTTAGAATTTCTTCTTCTAAGATTTTATCTTTTTCCATTCTTTTTCCCCCTTTAAACGTTATAACATTTTTTATTATAATTAAAATATATTTAATTTACCAGTTTAATATTAATATTCATGTATTTCCAAAAAAATTTTTTTGGTTTTTTTACGTAAAAATAAGGACTCTTATTTGAGTCCTTACTTAAATTATTTTTCTGAGTTTTGTGATAAAAATCCATTGATAAACATATCTATATTTCCATCCATAACTGAATTAACATTAGATGTTTCTATATTAGTTCTATGGTCTTTTACCATGCTATAAGGATGGAATACATAAGATCTTATTTGACTTCCCCAACCCATATCTTTAAGTTCTCCAGTTAAGTCTTCTATTTTATCTTTATGTGCTCTTTCCTTTAACTCTATAAGCTTTGACTTTAACATAGCCATAGCTGTTTCTCTATTTGCAAACTGACTTCTTTCATTTTGACATTGAACTACTATTCCAGTTGGTATATGCGTAATTCTTATAGCTGATTCAGTTTTATTTATATGCTGTCCTCCAGCACCACTTGATCTAAAGGTATCAATTTTTAAATCATCACTATTAATTTCTATATCTTGATCCTTTGTAAGTTCAGGTAATACTTCCACTGAAGCAAAAGATGTTTGTCTTTTACCATTAGCATTAAAAGGTGATATTCTAACTAATCTATGAATTCCCTTTTCCGCCTTTAAATATCCGTAGGCATGTTCTCCTTTAACAAGTAAGGTAACACTCTTAATACCAGCTTCTTCTCCTGGAAGCATATCTATAGTTTCAACTGAATATCCCTTTTTATCACACCATCTTGTATACATTCTAAGTAGCATTTCAGTCCAATCATTTGCATCAGTACCACCAACACCTACGTGAAGTGTAAGTATTGCATTATTGTTATCATATTCTCCTGATAAAAGCATTTCTATTCTATATTCATTAACTTCTTTTTCTACAGCTTTAATTTCACTTATTATTTCATTTGCAGATTCAGTATCATCCTCTTCCATAAGCTCATTTAAGACTTCTATGTCCTCTAATCTAGTTACTAAATTATTATATCTATCAAGCTTATCTTTAAGTCTTTTACTTTCCTTAGTAATTTCTTCTGCTCTTTTTATATCATCCCAGAATCCATTTTCCTGCATTTGAAGTTCTAGTTCTTTAACCTTCTTTTCTAAAGCTTCCTTGTCAAAGTGAAGCCCCCATTTCTTTTATAGTTTCTTTTAAACCTGGTAGTTTTAACAGTTCTTTTTCTAGTTCAATAACCATTTTTTCACCCTCTTAACTATTATTAAAGGCTAGCCTATATAGACTAGCCTTATTATTAATTATAACTAATTTTATACTTCTCTTCCACAGCAGTTTTTATACTTCTTACCGCTTCCACATGGACAAAGATCGTTTCTACCAATTTCAACTTTCTTTCTAACTGGTTCTCTCTTAGCTGATTCTGAAGCAGAACCACCTGCACTTGCACCAGTTTCCTTAGCTACTCTTTCTCTTTCTGGAGCTCTTTCTACTTGAACATGGAATATATACTTAACTGTATCAGTCTTGATGCTATCGATCATTTCATCGAACATCTTACTACCTTCCATTTGATAAGCTCTTACTGGATCTTCTTGCTTAAAGGCTTGAAGTCCCATTCCTTGTTTTAAGTGATCCATATTATCTATATGATCCATCCACTTAGTATCAACAGTTCTAAGAAGGATAACTCTTTCAAGTTCTCTCATTCTTTCAGCACCAAATTCTGCTTCTTTTCCATCATAAATTTCATTTGCTATAGAAACATATTTTTCAATGATTTCATCATTTGAAAGATTCATTAATTCATCAACAGTCACTCTATTTGCTGGTACACATATATCATTTAAATATGCTATAAGGTCTTTCATAGCAGCTTCTGCTTCTTCACTGTCTCCTTCAATACCATTTAAATGTATATTAACAGCCTTTGTTATTACGTATCTAATCATTGCTTGAATTTGATCTTTTAAATCTTCTCCTTCAAGAACTTCTGATCTTTGTTTGTATATAACTTCTCTTTGAACATTCATAACATCATCATAACCTAATAATGTTTTTCTTGTATTAAAGTTATTACCTTCAACCTTTTTCTGAGCATTTTCAATTTGCTTAGTAATCATTTTATTTTCAATAGCATCTTCTTCTGTAAGACCTAATTTTGATACTATACCTTGAATCTTTTCAGAACCAAATCTTCTCATTAATTCATCTTCTAGAGATATATAGAATTGAGATGAACCTGGATCTCCTTGTCTTCCAGAACGTCCTCTAAGCTGGTTATCAATTCTTCTAGATTCATGTCTTTCAGTACCAATAATCTTAAGACCACCAGCTTCTTTTACTTCATCAGTAAGCTTAATATCAGTACCTCTACCAGCCATATTAGTAGCTATTGTAACCATACCCTTTTCTCCTGCATGGCTAATGATTTCAGCTTCTTGTTCATGATACTTAGCATTTAATACTTGATGCTTAATTCCTCTCTTCTTAAGAAGTTTAGATAATTCTTCAGATTTTTCAATACTTACAGTACCAACTAGAACTGGTTGACCAGTTTTATGTGTTTCTGCTATTTCATCTGCTATAGCATTGAATTTACCTTTTTCACTTAAGTAAATAACATCTGCTTTATCTTGTCTTTGTACTGGTCTATGAGTTGGAACTACTATAACATCAAGTCCATAAATTTCTTCAAATTCTCCTTTTTCTGTTAAAGCTGTACCAGTCATACCTGATAACTTATTGTACATTCTAAAGTAATTTTGGAATGTTATTGTTGCTAAAGTTTTAGATTCTCTTGCAATTTTAACACCTTCTTTAGCTTCTATAGCTTGGTGTAAACCATCTGAGTATCTTCTTCCTTCCATAAGTCTTCCTGTAAACTCGTCAACAATGACTACTTCTCCGTCCTTAACCATATAGTCTTTATCTTTCTTCATTGTCACGTTAGCTTTTAATGCTTGAGTTACATAATGTTGAAGAGCCATATTTTCTGCATCAGCATAGTTTTCAACCTTAAAATTCTTTTCAGCCTTTTCTATACCTTGGTCTGTAAGCATTACTGCTTTTGCTTCTTCATCAATTGTATAGTCTTCTTCAGGTTTTAAAGTCTTAACAAAATAGTCTGCTACCTTATAAAATTCTGTTGATTCTTCTCCAGCTCCTGAAATTATAAGAGGTGTTCTTGCTTCATCTATAAGAATTGAATCAACTTCATCGACTATACAGAAGTTAAGAGGTCTTTGAACTCTTTCTTCTTTATAAATTACCATGTTATCTCTTAAATAATCAAAACCAAATTCATTGTTTGTTCCGTATGTTATATCTGCTGCGTAGTTTTCTCTTCTTTGATTATTATTTAAGCCATGAATGATAACACCTGTTTTTAAGCCTAAGAATTCATATAATTGTCCCATTTCCTCCATATCTCTTTGTGCAAGATAGTCATTAACAGTTACTATATGAACACCTTTTCCTGAAAGGGCATTTAAATAGGCAGGTAGTGTGGCAACTAATGTTTTACCCTCACCAGTTTTCATTTCTGCAATTCTTCCTTGATGTAAAACTGCACCACCTATTATTTGTTCTCTATAGTGTTTCATTCCTAAAACTCTTGTTGATGCCTCTCTAACTACTGCAAATGCTTCTACTAAAAGATCATCTAATGTTTCTCCATCTTCTATTCTCTTTTTAAATTCAGTAGTTTTTGCTTTTAACTCTTCATCTGAAAGCTTTTGCATAGCTTCATCTAAGGCTTCAACTTTATCTGCTATGGGCTTTATTCTATTTACTTCTCTTTCTGTGTATGATTTAAATAAGCCTCCTAAAAATTTCATAATTTCATCCTTTCAAACCTTTTAATTTTTTCTCTAATTACCTTCTCATAAAAAAGTAAGCCACCTATCTCTAAATTATAACATTTTACATAAAGTATTATCAAGAAATATAAACATATATTAACAAAGATAAAGATATTATTCTCCTATTATTCATAATTTCACAAAATAAAGTCGTAATCTGCTTTATACGCAATTTATTATCTATAATATACATTTTAAGTAAACCTTTAAATAATTCAAATAACAAAGTGGCTGATGCCACGCTTTTCAGTGCAGGAGGCAGCTTTGTTAGCCTAAAAAAAGTTCTAAAAGTAAAATAATTTCATATTAAAATACAATTTAATTATTTTGCTTTTAGGTTCTTTTGCGGCCTACAATTATTTTTTAATGCATTTGACAACTTCCATATGAGAAAGCCAGTCAAAATCAGTGTTTAACATAAAAAAATTTTATACTTTCTTATGCATTAAAAACAGCCCTAAGATAAATCAAAGGGCCATCTTTCTCTATATTCATTTATTTATAATCTGGTTCAATCAAACCATAATCTCCGTCTTTTCTTTTATACATTACGCTTACCCTATTTGTATCAGCATCTTGATATACGAAGAAATTATG
>NZ_FPBY01000099.1 GCF_900116755.1 Clostridium sp. DSM 8431 | reverse complement strand
TTATCATTTCTAATACTTTATTGTAATACTCATACGAATTCAAATATATCATCTCCTAAAAAATCTTTGTTAAGATGATTGACATATTTTATCACTTTTATTCATAATACAGCCTTTTTGTTGGCTCAATTATGAAATACCCTATTTTAGAGCTAATATTAAAATAAATTAAACATAAAATTATTAATTTAGTATTTTCATATTGAATTCGAACATGATATAATAAAAATGTAATTTATGGTAAAAAAAGGGGGAGAAAAAATGAAAAGAAAGAAGTTAATAGGAAAACTGCTTCTTTTGACTATGTCAGTATTACTAGTAAGTAATATTAATATGAAAGCAATAAACAATACTAATGAAAAGGAAACAGAAAAAAATTATGACGAAGATAATACAGTAGTTAGCACATCAATTGCAGACAATCCAGTATTATCAGATATAAGCAAGATAGAAATAAATTCAAAAGATGAGATTCCTTCAAAAAATTCAAATAAAAATATTGGAAAAGAAGAGGGTAAGGATAATGATAATGATGGGTTAAGCGATGGTTTAGAAGAAATATTTGGAGCAGATCCTGAAAAATTAGATACAGATGATGATGGTTTAGATGATTACTTAGAAGTAAAAATGGGGTTAAGCCCTAATTCTGTTGATACTGATAATAATGGTATCAATGATATTGATGAAGATATAGATAAAGATGGCCTTGTAAATGGTGAAGAAATTAAAAATGGTACAAGTCCTACTGAAGAGGATACTGATAAGGATGGTATTAAGGATAGTGATGAAGTAAATAGATTTAAAACATCTCCAGTAAAAGCAGACACAGATGGTGACAATATATATGATGGAGATGAAAGAAAGCTAGGGTTAGATCCAAATAAAATAAGTACAGATGGAATTACTAATGATAATGAAAGAAAAATCAATCAGAATTTATCTGAGGAAGGTATGTCTACTATTCTTTTAGAAAACCCAAAAGATTTTAAGGTCTCAATTAATGGACAAGTATCTGGATGTATTGATAGAGATGTATTTGTTAGTGAATATGATATTACTCCAATTGAAAATGTAAGAGGAGTTAAGGATGGAGCAATAGAAATATCCTCCCAAAAAGAAAAGATGGACGAGCTTACTTTAAAGTTTAATTATGAAGAATATAAGGAAGCTGATATTGATAACCTTTGTATATGTAATTATAAAGATGAAGAATTTAAATTATTAGATACAAATATAGATAAAGATAACAAAATTTTATCTTCAGACATTACTGATGAAGGTATTTATTTAGTAGTTAACAAAGAAGAGTATGAAGAAACACCAGTTGTGTTAAATGAGGAATCTTATTCCTTTGCTAAATCAGAAGCTGCAGTAAATACAGATACAGATTATGATGGAATAGAAAATAGTTCAGATTCAAATCCTACTAATAATAGTTTCTCAGGAAAGTTAAAAACAAAATTTGCAACTTCAAAAGTATCCTATACTATGGACTATAGAAACTTTTTTGCTACAAATAAACAGTATAATAGAAATATAGCTGAAATATCTTCTTTATTTTCAACAGTTATATATCCAGGATCTACATACAATGGCCTAGATATAAGTGGATTTATGGCTCTGCATGGTATTAAAGATATAACAAACTATAATTTATCAACAAGATATAATGATTCAGATTTATCTGAAATATATATAGGGCATAAAAATGTAACTTATAATGGGGTTACTAAAGAAATAATAGTTATAGTAGTAAGAGGAACTAATGGAAGCATAGAAGAATGGACAAGCAATTTTGATGTGGGAAGCACGCTTGAGAAAAGTAGATTTGTAGATTGGAAAGTTACAGCAAATCATAAGGGATTTGACACTGCTGCAACTAGAATATTAAAGTTTTTAGATGAATATGAAAATAAGTCTTTTATAGATAAAAATGCATCTAAAACCTACTGGGTAACAGGGCATTCTAGAGGAGCTTCTATTGCTAATGTATTAGGAGCAAGATTAGATGATGGATCAAAGGATGTTTATGCTTATACTTTTGCATCACCAGCTACAACAACTGCATCTAATGCTGAAGATACTAATGCTTATCCTGGTATATTTAATGTCCTAAATAAAGATGATCTTATTCCTTATTTACCTACAAAGCAATGGGGATTTAAGCATTATGGAAAGTCTTATAAGATAAGTATTGCATCTAATTATGAAAAAGAGTGGGAAACTTTAACTGATATATGGGATTATGATAATGATTATTTTGGAATGGATGATACAGTAAATGCACTTGCAGGAATAATGAAAACTAGAAATGATGCTTATGTTTATACATGCAAATGTCATGGGGATGGCAGTAGTAATAATATAACTATTAGAAATTATGGCATGTCAAAAAATAGCAGAGAAGAAGCTATAGCTAAGATACCTAGTAATGCTCTTTCCTATTGTGCCATAACAAGATATACAGGTAAATGGATAGCTGGTTGGGATTTTACTGTTTGTCAACAGCCAGAATATTTTATGCAGCTTTTAGCAGCCTTCATGGCAAATAAAATAAATGCTTATCGTTTTGGAGTTGAGCTTAATATAGCAGATAGATATGAAAAGGCAAAGACAGGTATTATAAAATCAGGTATTGGAGGCCTTGCACATCCACACTATCCAGAATCTTATTATCTACTAGCTAAACACATTTAGTTAGGAGGGAAAATTATAAAAAAAATTAAAATATTTTATTTAATAGATTTTTTGTGGATAATACTATTTGGAGTATTAGCTCTTAGAGAAAATAGTTCTAGAGAAATAGGTTTAGAGGCTTTAAATAGCTTAGGAAGGTTTTCTTTGTATTCTATCTTTTGTATTATAGGCTTAATAAGTTTTATTACAGCTGGTATTATAAATCTATTTATAAATAGAAAATAATAAAATTAAGTAATATGTAGTCTATGCAGTTTTTGTAAATTAAGTGTTAAAAGCAGCATAGACTACATTTATGCATAATATAAATTAATATTTTTGTAATTGATAAAAAAAGTCCAGAATAGTATAATTCATATAGAGACTAAGGAAGACATAAATGAAAGACAGAAATATTTAAGGAGTAGAGTTACTATGCATTATTTATTACAACTTGTAATTACTTTCTTAATTGTTTACTTTATTATGCCTCTATTAATGAAGATAGCAAAAAAGTTAGGTTTTACAGATAAACCAACGAAAAGGAAAAAGCATAAAGAACCGATACCTTTATGTGGTGGAGTGGGAATCTATATAGGTTTTTTTGTGGTTTATTTTATTTCTATGAGAAATAGTCTGGATAAGACTGAAAATATGTGGGTATTCATATCAGCTACATTAATACTTTTAATTGGACTTGTAGATGATTATTATAAAACTGTTGGTAAAGAATTTCCCATATATCCAAGACTTATAGTTCAGCTTTTGGCAGCAGCTCTTGTTTTTAAAGCGGGTATAGCCTTTGAAGGGTTTACAAACCCCTTTACAGGAATATATGTTGAGCTATCCTATACAGTACAATTTATATTGACAGTTACATGGATTTTTGGAGTTACTACAGTAATTAATTGGTCTGATGGTATGGATGGACTTGCGGGAGGAATATCATTAATATCAGCCATGACTTTTTTCTTTGCAGCTATAATACTAGGGCAAGGAGAGTCTGCAACAATATCTATAATTTTAGCAGGATCTTTAATAGGATTTTTAGTATATAATGTACACCCAGCACGAGTATTCATGGGGGATTCAGGTGCAAATCTAGTAGGATTTTTATTAAGTGTTATAGCTATAGATGGGGCTTTTAAGCAAGCAACAGTTTTAAGTATATTTATACCAATATTAGCATTAGCAGTACCAATATTTGATAATATATTTGTAATATACAAGAGATTTAAAGAAGGAAAACCTGTATATCAAGCTGATAGAAGTCAGATGCATTTTAGACTTGCAGAAAAAGGTTTAACTATAAATCAAACAGTTAGCTTAATTTTAACAATCAGTTTTATATGCAGTGCAATATCTATTTTTTTATTACTGTTGAAAAATTAGAAAATAGATGTTCACAAATACATAAAAATAGTATATAATGAAGTAAATTGAATAGTTTCTTATCATGAGAGGTGGAGGGACTGGCCCGATGAAACCCAGCAACCGGTATTGTTTATATACTTGGTGCTAATTCCTGCAGCATAGCTGAAAGATAAGTGTTGATTTTTATTTGAGTAGTTTAGTATATGCCTAGAGGAATAATCCTTTGGGCATTTTTTATTTAAGGGGGCAAAAATATGAAGATTAAAGAAATATTTGATAGAAAGAAGACAGTTTTTTCTTTCGAAATATTTCCACCAAAAACAACATCGTCAATTGAGACAATATATAAAACATTAGATGAATTAACAGGACTAAATCCAGATTATATTAGTGTTACTTATGGGGCAGGTGGAAGTGTTCAAGATAATAAGACAATAGAATTATCATCCTTAGTTAAAAATAAGTATAACATTGAATCAGTAGCACATTTAACTTGTATCAATTCAACTAAGGCAGATATAGATTGTTATCTAAAATCTTTAAAGGAAAATAATATAGAAAATATCCTTGCATTAAGAGGAGATATTCCACGCAGTGGTGAAGTTAAAGGGGAATTTTCTTATGCATCAGATCTTATAGATTATATAGATAATACAGAGTTTAATATGGCTGCAGCTTGCTATCCAGAAGGACATTTAGAAAGAAAAGGACTAGTTAATGAAGTTCTTAATATGAAAAGAAAACAAGACGCAGGGGCATCTTATTTTATATCACAATTATTCTTTGATAATGAAGCTTTTTATAGATTTAAAGAAGAGGCAGATAGAACAGGTATTGTTATTCCTATAGAAGCTGGAATTATGCCAGTAACAAATAAAAAACAAATTGAAAGAATGATTTCAATGAGTGGAGCAACTCTTCCAAAGAAATTTATGAAAATTATGGATAGGTATGAACACGATGCTGAAGCATTAAGAGATGCTGGAATTGCATACTCAGTTGAACAAATAGTAGATTTAATATCAAGCGGAGTAGATGGTATTCATTTGTATGTAATGAATAATTCATACTTAGCTAATAAAATTACAGGCAGTATTAAAAATATACTAAATTCAGAAAATAGATTATAAAACAACTAAGGAGGAAAAATAGATGGAAAAGGTAGAAAGTTTTGATTTAAATCATATGAAGAAAGCTTTAAAATATACATCTATTCCAGCTGCAAATGAGGTTCAATGTGAAAATTATAGAGATTTATCTTTGTTTGGTGCAAAAGAATGTGCAAAAAAAGTATTAGATGAAGGATTTTCTTTAAATATATATGGAGAATAACAAAACATTTGAAAGTTTAGAAATACCTAAGGATGAAGTTCTTAGGTATTTAGGTTATAAAGCACAAAAACAAAGTATAGATAAATCTTTAGATGAGTTAATAGACTCAATTATAGAAGAAAGCAAAGAACTTATTGAACCTAAATTTGTATATAGTAAATATTCCATAGAGCATAAGGAAGATGGGGTTTATTTTAATGGCACAAAACTTATTCTTACAGGAGATGATATAAAAAAACACCTTGAAAATTCGAAAGAATGTGTACTGATGGCTGTTACAGTTGGAAATAGAATAGAACAGAGAATTAAGTTATATCAAAAGATTAGTCTTACTAAAGCTTTGATATTAGATTCCTGTGCAACTACTGCAGTTGAAGAAATATGTGATATGATAGAAGAAAAGGTAAAAAATGAAGCTGCTAAAGATAATTTTGGCATAACTTTTAGATATAGTCCTGGTTATGGAGATCTTCCTTTAGATGTGCAAAAAGATTTAATAGATACCTTAAATGCACAAAGACGTATAGGACTTACAGTATCATCACATTTTCTATTATTTCCAAGGAAATCTGTAACGGCTATTATTGGCTTTATTCCAAAAGATAAAGAAGAAAAAAGAAGAGGCTGTGAAGTATGTAAAAATTACGAAAGTTGTAGCTTTAGAAGAGAGGGGCTTGTTTGTGGATCTTAGAGATTTTATAAAAAATAATATTTTAGTTTTTGATGGAGCTATGGGGACAATGCTTCAGGAAAAAGGTTTGAAGCTTGGAGAAAATCCAGAACTACTAAATATAAAAGATAAGAAGGTATTAAGAGAAGTATATGAGGAGTATATTATAAATGGTGCTATGGTATTAACAACAAATACCTTTGGTGCTAATGAACTAAAACTCCATGGTACAGGGTTTTCTGTGGAAGAGATAATAGACTCTGCAGTAAAACTTGCAAAGGAAGCTGCCACTAAAGCTGATGCTTATGTAGCCTTAGATGTAGGACCAATAGGTCAGCTTTTAGAACCTATGGGAACATTAAAATTTGAAGAGGCCTATGAAATTTTTAAAAGACAAATAGTTCAAGGGGTTAAATCTGGTGCTGATTTAATAATTATTGAAACTATGACAGATTTATATGAAGCTAAGGCGGCCTTATTAGCAGCTAAAGAGAATAGTGCTCTTCCTGTGTTTGTTTCAATGTCCTTTGAGGCTAATGGAAGAACATTTACTGGATGTACTCCAGAAAGTATGGCAGTAGTATTAAGTTCTTTAGGAGCTGATGCTGTAGGAGTAAACTGCTCTTTAGGACCTGAAGAATTATACCCTATGATAGAAAAAATAACAAAAGCCTGTGATATACCTGTACTAGCTCAGCCAAATGCAGGTCTTCCAGAGGTTGTAGATGGCATGGCAGTTTATAATGTTTCAGCTGAAGATTTCTCAAAGGTTATGGAAACTTATCTTGATTTAGGTGTAAGTATAATTGGAGGATGCTGTGGAACAACTCCAGAGTTTACAAGAAAGCTTAGAGAACTTGCAGATACTAGAAGTATTGTTAAAAGACATAATGAAAAATATTCATGCGTATGTACACCTTCAAACATGGTTAAAATTGATGAAGTTAAAGTTGTAGGAGAAAGAATAAATCCTACAGGTAAAAAAATATTCCAGCAGGCTTTAAGGGATAATAATATTGAATATATTTTAAAGCAAGCTATAGACCAGGTAGAAGCAGGAGCAGATATTTTAGATGTAAATGTTGGTCTTCCTGATATTAATGAAACAGAAACAATGCTTAAAGTTGTTAAAGAAATTCAAAGTATTTTAAATGTTCCCATTCAATTAGATTCTTCAGATGCTAATACCTTAGAAGCAGCATTAAGAATTTATAATGGTAAGCCTTCAGTAAACTCAGTTAATGGGGAAGATGAAAAGTTAGATACAATCCTTCCTCTTATTAAAAAGTATGGAGCAAGTGTAATAGGTCTTACTCTTGATGAAAAAGGAATACCTCCAACAGCAGAAGAGAGATTTGCAATAGCAGAAAAAATAGTTAATAGAGCTTTAGAATATGGAATAAAGAAAGAGGATGTATTTATTGACTGCCTTGTGCTTACAGCTTCTGCACAGCAAAAAGAAGTACAGGAGACTTTAAAGGCAGTTAGAATGGTTCATGAAAAGTTAGGAGTAAAAACTTTATTAGGAGTTTCAAACATATCCTTTGGTCTTCCTTATAGACAGCTTATTAATGAAACTTTCCTTGCTTCAGCCTTAGCTAATGGGTTAGATTTACCTATAATGAATCCTAACAGCCAAGGAATGATGGATGTAGTTAATTCTTATAAGGTACTTGCTAATATGGATAAGGGAGCTGAAAAATACATTTCACTATATGGAAATGCTCAGGTTGAAAGAGGTACTTTAACATCTGCTAAAAAGGAAGAAAATGCTGTGGAAAAAGATCTAAAATATATAGTTATTAAAGGTTTAAGAGAAGAGGCAGCTGCGGAAACAAAAAGACTGCTTTCAGAAAAGACAGAATTAGAAATAGTTAATGGACTTCTTATACCTGCCTTAGATATTGTTGGGGAAAAATATGAAAAGGGTGAATTGTTCTTACCTCAGCTTATACAAGCTGCAGAAACTGTAAAGGAAGCCTTTGAAGTTTTAAAGGTTAATCTTGCACAAAACAATGCAAACAGCATCTCTAAGGGGAAAATAATAATGGCAACAGTTAAGGGAGATATTCATGATATAGGTAAAAATATTGTAAAAGTAATATTAGAAAACTACGGATATGAAGTTATTGACCTTGGTAAGGATGTTCCTGTTGAAACGGTAGTAAAGGAAGCTATAGAAAATGATATTAAGCTTGTAGGGCTTAGTGCCCTTATGACAACAACATTAAAGAGTATGGAGGAAACTATAAAGGCTCTACATGATAACAATTATAAGGGTAAGATATTTGTTGGTGGAGCTGTATTAACTCCTGAATATGCAATGAAGATAGGTGCAGATTATTATTCTAAAGATGCAAAGGAGTCTGTAGAAGTAGCTAAAGAAGTATTTGCTTAGATTTACACGAGATATATTATACTGTATACTATGTTAGATATATGTTTAAACATAGGGGGAGTATAAAATGAATAACAAGACAAAAAAGATGGTGTATGCATCATTACTTACAGCTATGGCTATTATTATTCCTGTTCAATTTTCGTTTTTAAGGGTATATATACCACCATTTAGTGCAACTTTAGCTGCCCATGTTCCAATGTTTGTGGCTATGTTAATATCACCAGGGGTAGCAGTTACTGTTGGATTAGGGTCTACTTTAGGATTTTTATTTACTGGTCTTGATATAGTAGTAGTTCTAAGAGCAGCAACGCATATTTTGGTAGGTTATGTTGGAGCTAAAATAATAGCTAAAAGAAAAAATTATTTAATGGCAGCAATAATCACTGCACCTATTCATGGTGGCTTAGAAATGCTTGTATCAATACCATTTGTAGGTTTAGATCTTTATAAGCTTCTTATAGTTACTTGCGTAGGAGCTATGTTACATCATAGTGTAGATGCGTTTTTATCTTTAATTATTGTAAAGGCTTCTGCTAAGGCTGGAAGAAAAGACTTTTATATTTTTTCGTAGGCTCAGGTAAAAATATGTAAAATTATATAATTAGTTGAGAAATAATAAAAGTTAATGTAAAATAATATTTAATTAAGACACTTATAATATAAGTGTCTTAAATTTTGAAATAAGTTAGGAAAGAAGTGCAAAAATGGAAGATAAAGAAATAATGTCTTTTAGAGACGAAGATGGAAATAAAGTTGATTTTGAAGCAGTAGCAAGAATATTTGTTAAGGAAAAGGAATACTTATTATTAGCACCTTTAGATGAAGAGGATAGTGATGATGTATTTGTTTTTAGAGTTGATAATAAAGATGGCAAAGAAGAACTAAACTTAGTTGAAGATGATAATGAATTCTTAGCAGTTAAAAAAGAATATAAGAAATTAATATATTAGGAGGGTATAAAGATGAATACACAAGATATTATTGATTTTTTAGAAGATAATGATATATCTGAAATTGAAGAATTAAAGTCAGATGATGAAAGTATTATTCTTAAGCTATATTATGATTTTGATCAAGATGAAACGTCAGCTGCAAGAGCTTATGCAAATGAAGAAAGTGATGTTGAAGAAGACAGTGACGAGTGGTATAGAGATTGGTATCTTGCATATTTATATGATATAGCAAAGGATACTTTAGAAGAAATATTAGAAGAAATGAATGAAGAATTTAATACTTCTAGCTTACTTAAGATTATTCCAGATAATGCGAGCAGCTCTGAATATATGAAGTTTGCAGCAATAGTATGTTCTGAGGAGTATGAAGAAGATTTAGAAGAGGAGTTAAACGATTACGTATAATCTATTGAAATGTTTATAGGTTATGCTATAATGAATATATGAATTCCTGATGTGTGCGACAAGCTTATAATATTCAACCTACATATTATGTCCGGGATTTGCAACATATCTTGTGGATGTCGTGCTTCCTTTTAGTTAGAAGAAGGCAGAATCAGATTGAGCTTAACCCACCTGTGAGGAGCAGGTTTTGAATATGTAAGCACCGGCATGTTGGGGTTATTCTTTAGAAAAAACCTCAATAATTTTATTGAGGTTTTTTTCTAACTAAATTTTTTAGTTGGTCATAGGTCCTTTGGGGGAAGTACCTATGCTAATAGTTTCGAATAACTTATTATAGATTCATTGTTTGTATATCTTTCATAAATTGTTTCTTGATATTTAAAGATAAATTTATCAAGATCTTTTGACAATTTAACCATAATAATGTTAGTCGGAGAGAGAAACAAAAGTAAGAAATTAATAAGAAGTTTTCTCCTGTTAATTTTCTTATTTAGTTGTGAATTGTACATAATATCACCTCTTTTTACATAAAAAAATAATTGTGTTGATGGAATTATTATAACATATTGGAGAAAAATGTAAATTATAACTTTTAACCAATAAACTACAATAAACTACAAAAGAAAATATTAATTTCACAAATTAAAATTATTTTTATTGTTTTGCTAGGTTTATGTGGGGAATGGTGACGAAAAACATAAGAAAAATAGTGACGAAAAATAATGGCGCTATTTCTCATAAAGGTTGATAATGTCATAAATTATGGGTAAAATAATCTTATGATGGAGAAGTTAAGGAATTGGAACAATGAATATAGATGCAATGAAAATAGAAGAAGTAACAGAACATATAAATAGACTATATAAAAAGAGCCAAGAAGAAGGCTTAACAGCTGAAGAAAAGGAACTTCAACAAAAATTAAGAAAAAGATATCTTAGTAATGTAAGACGTAATGTTATAAGTCAACTAGAAGGGGTTGAGCTTAGAAAAAAATAAATCTGGGGGGGATTTAAGTTGTCAGTAAATGTTGAAAAACTTATTAAAGATTTAGACTTAGAAATTCTAAAAGAAGGAAAGCCTAATCAAGAAATTAAAGTTAATGATATAAATAGACCAGGATTACAGCTTGCAGGTTTTTATAATTACTTTGCAACTGAAAGAATTCAAGTAATAGGAAAAGCTGAGTGGAGTTTTCTTGATGATATGCAGCCAGAAGTTAGAAAGAAAAGAATAAAGAAGTATTTTAGCTTTGACATAAACTGCATTATTATTTCAAGAAATCTAGAACCTCATGAAGAGTTCGTAAAAGAAGCTGAAAAGAAAAATGTATGGTTATTAAGAAGTGACTTAGTAACTACTCAGCTTATGAATAAGCTTATAATGTACTTAGCAGATAAACTAGCTCCAGAAACAAGATTACATGGGGTATTAGTTGATGTATATGGTATAGGAATTCTTATTACAGGAGAAAGTGGAATTGGTAAAAGTGAAACAGCACTAGAATTAATAAAGAGAGGGCATAGACTTGTTACTGATGACGCTGTAGATATCAGAGAGATAGATGGGGAACTTATTGGTAGCTCGCCAAATGTAACTATTGGTATGTTAGAAGTAAGAGGAATAGGTATTATAGATGTATCTTCTTTATATGGACTAAGTTCAGTTCAACAGAAAAAGAAGATTAACATTATAATGCACTTTGAACATTGGAAAGATGATAATGATTATGATAGGCTTGGATTAAGAAATGAATTTGAAGAAATCCTAGGCGTACCAATTAAAAAGTTAACTGTTCCAATAAGACCAGGTCGTAATATTGCAGTAATCATAGAGGCTGCTGCAGTTAATTATAGACATCAATTAATGTCAAGTATATCGCCAGTTGACGTAATTGAACAAAGAATGGAAAATGAAGCTTTAAATAGCAACTAAGGGGAGGAATCGAAAGATGAGCAGAGAAATACAAAATGCTTGGAAAAAGTATGATAAAAAAGGAATAGAAGAAATATTTGCTTTCAATGAAGGGTACAAAAAATTCATGTCTGACTGTAAGACTGAAAGAGAATGTGCTGATGAAACTATAAGATTAGCAAAAGAAGCAGGTTATAGAGATCTTGAAGAAGTAATAGCTAATGGAGAAACTCTAAAAGCTGGGGACAAAGTATATGCAAATAATATGGGAAAAGCTGTTGCATTATTTTTAATTGGTGAAGAAGAAATGCAATCAGGATTAAAGATATTAGGAGCACATATAGATTCTCCAAGATTAGATTTAAAACAAAATCCTTTATATGAAGATACAGAAATGGCTATGCTTGATACACACTACTATGGAGGAATTAAGAAGTATCAATGGGTTACTCTTCCTCTAGCATTACATGGTGTTGTGGTTAAGAAAGATGGTACAAAAATCAATGTAGTAGTTGGTGAAGATGAATCAGATCCAGTAATAGGAGTATCAGATCTTTTAATTCACTTATCACAAACTCAATTAGGTAAGAAGGGTGATAAGGTAGTTGAAGGTGAAGACCTTAACGTACTAGTTGGAAGCATGCCTTTAGAAGGTGAAGAAAAGGATGCTGTTAAAGCTAATATATTAAAGATATTAAAAGACAAATATGACTTTGAAGAAGAAGATTTCTTATCAGCTGAAATAGAAGTTGTACCAGCAGGAAAAGCTAGAGATTATGGTCTAGATAGAAGTATGGTTATGGCATATGGACATGATGATAGAGTATGTTCTTATACTTCACTTATGGCTATGCTAAAACTTGAAAAATGCGATAAGACTTGTGTATGTCTTTTAGTTGACAAAGAAGAAATAGGAAGCGTTGGAGCTACAGGAATGCACTCTAAATTCTTCGAAAATACTGTTGCAGAAGTAATGGACAGATGCGGAGATTATTCTGAAATTAAACTTAGAAGAGCATTAAAGAATTCTAAGATGTTATCATCAGACGTAAGTGCTGCTTTTGATCCAAACTATCCATCAGTTATGGAAAAGAAGAACTCAGCATACTTTGGAAAAGGTATAGTATTTAATAAATACACTGGTGCAAGAGGAAAATCAGGAAGCAACGATGCAAACCCAGAATATATGGCTGAATTAAGAAACATAATGGATAAGAATGATGTAACATTCCAAACAGCTGAACTTGGAAAAGTTGACCAAGGAGGCGGTGGAACTATCGCTTACATTACAGCTGCTTATAACATGAATGTTATTGATTCAGGTGTTGCTGTATTAAATATGCATGCTCCATGGGAAATTGTAAGTAAAGTTGATGTTTACGAAGCAATGAAGGGATACTATGCATTCTTACAAGAAGCATAAGATTTTATAGATATTTTGAAACTGCTGCTATGAAAATAGTAGCAGTTTTTTTGTGCATATAAATTAAATATTATTTTAGGATTTTAAAAGGGAGTGCAATTTCTTCAATTTATGCTCAGTTTGAAAAAGTGTTTTCATATAGACCAAAGTATATGATTTCTTAAATAGCAGATACTAAAAAGCATAGAAATTTTTAATTGATTCTATTATAAGGAAAAAATAGAATTTTAAGTTATAATATATTAGTGAAAGGAGGAAGTCTATAGTTAATAAAAAGGTGTACAAATGTGTTTGAAAATGTTAATATGTACCCGAGAGGTGAGATTAACATGAATAAACATATAACTAATTATAAACCTAAAGACTTTGCAGAATTACTAGGTGTAAGTGTGAAAACTTTACAACGTTGGGATAGAGAAGATATATTAAAAGCCAAAAGAACTCCAACAGATAGAAGGTACTATACTTATGACCAGTATTTAGAATTTAAAGGTATCAGTAATATTACTA
>NZ_FPBY01000110.1 GCF_900116755.1 Clostridium sp. DSM 8431 | reverse complement strand
GAGTTAATGTAACTAAAATTTATTAGTTTAATTAACTCCTTTTTGATTTTGGAATAGCGCACTAGAAAAACTTAAAGTTTTTCAGTGCCCTCAAAAATAATTGTACCTTTTTTGTTTTTTTCTTCAAAAAATATTTAATAAATATACTATAAATATCCATTTGTACTCCTTATTAGTAATGAAATAATAGTGATATTGCATAAAAGGCAATATCAATACTCTCTATTTTTTAAGTTGTTCCATTCCAATTTCCATTTGATGGACTTATTATTGTGTGCTTTCCAACAACTCCACTGTAGTTACATACAACTGTCTTTGTTGTAGCTCCACTTGACATACTATTGCTTTTATAAGCTTTACTACGTCCATTATCAATTAATTCTGCTGTTATAGTATTTACAATATACTTATTATCTTGAACATAAGTACCAGCTAAACCATATCTAGTTTCTCCACTCATGTATAGATTAAGTTTTCCCATGTAATCTCCACGATTTCCATAAGTATAATATGTTGCTTTAGCAGGCATAATCATACTAGCAACTATTGCTAAAGAAGCTAATAATATTTTTACTCTTTTTTTCATAATTTTCTCTCCTTATTTTTAATTCTGTTCTATTAAGTTATATGAAAATTGCCCTTCTCAACCATAAATATAAAATAAGTTTAATAAAGACTAAATATCCCCCTAAAAACGAAGAGAATACTAATTTATTACAGATCTATCTATCATGTAATATTTTTTCAACTTATATAATTTTCAAAGAACGAATAATTTTATGATTTATCAAGCTAATTTTCACGAAAACCTAACAGAATCTTCAATACAAGAAAATATTACCAAAAAAAATAATTTTAATGTCAAAAAAAATAACAATTCACAATTCGTCTTCATTATTCATTATTTGAAATTTATAACTTTTCAAACAAATGGATGTTGTATTTTTTACTTTAAAATAGAGTTTTTTATTATTTTTTAACCAAAAATACATTTTTTTGTTACATTTTCTTTATTTTTTATATTTAAAATTATTTTTTTACAAATCGCTTTTAAACCTAATACCTCTTCTATTTATTCAAAACTAAATAAAAAGAACCTATAGAAATAGTCATCAAATTTGACTACTCTATAGATTCCTTTTTATCTAATATCTTTTATTTATTTGAAAGATATTCATGAATTCCAGCAGCAGCTTTCTTTCCAGCTCCCATAGCTAGGATAACAGTAGCTGCACCTGTAACTGCATCTCCTCCAGCAAATACACCTTCTCTTGAAGTTAAACCTGTATCTTCTGAAGCAACGATGCATTTTCTATTATTTATATCAAGTCCCTTAGTAGTTGATGAAATAAGTGGGTTTGGAGATGTACCTAATGACATGATTACAGTATCAACATCTAGTACGAAATCAGAACCTTCAACTACTTCAGGTCTTCTTCTTCCTGATGCATCAGCTTCACCAAGTTGCATCTTAACACACTTCATACCTTTAACCCATCCTTTTTCATCTTCTAGAATTTCAGTTGGGTTAGTTAAAAGATCAAAGATTACACCTTCTTCTTTAGCGTGATGTACTTCTTCAGCTCTTGCAGGAAGTTCCTCTTCCCCTCTTCTATATACAACATGAACTTCAGCACCAAGTCTTAAAGCAGTTCTTGCTGCATCCATAGCAACATTTCCTCCACCTACGACTGCTACTTTTTTTCCTTTTCTTATTGGAGTGTCATATCCATCTTCATAGGCCTTCATTAAGTTACTTCTAGTTAAAATTTCATTAGCTGAGAATACTCCATTTGCATCTTCTCCTTTGATACCCATGAATCTAGGAAGTCCTGCTCCTGATCCTATAAATACAGCCTCAAAGCCTTCTTTATCAAATAACTCATCAATAGTAACTGTCTTACCAATTATAACGTTAGTTTCTATTTTAACTCCTAATTTTTCAACCTTTTCAACTGCACCTTTAACTACAGTATCTTTAGGTAATCTGAATTCTGGAATACCATAAGCTAAAACTCCTCCAACTTTATGTAAGGCCTCAAATATAGTTACATCATATCCTAATTTAGCTAAGTCTCCAGCACAAGTTAATCCTGAAGGACCACTTCCTATAACTGCAACTTTCTTACCATTTTTAGGTTTTGTTTCAGATACATCTATATTATTTTCCCTTGCCCAGTCAGCTACAAATCTTTCAAGCTTTCCTATAGCAATAGCTTCACCCTTAATTCCCATTACACAACTACCTTCGCATTGTGATTCTTGTGGACATACTCTTCCACATACTTCTGGAAGTGCTGAAGATTCTGCTATTATCTTAGCTGCTTCTTCAAAATTACCATCCTTAATTTGTGCAATAAAATTTGGAATGGCAATATTAACTGGACATTTTTGTACACATCTAGGATTCTTACAATTTAAACATCTTGTTGCTTCTTCTAAAGCTTCATCCTTTGTATATCCTAAACAAACTTCTTCAAAGTTTTTAGCTCTTACCTTTGGATCTTGTTCTGCTACTTTAACTCTTTTCATTCTATCCATTTTACTTGTCACCTCCACAATGTCCACATCCACCATGATGAGTGTTGCCTTCTTGCTCTTTAAGCATTGCTTTTCCTTCTTCAGTCTTATACATAGCTTGTCTTCTCATAGCTTGATCAAAATCTACTTTATGTCCATCAAATTCTGGACCATCAACACATGCAAATTTAACTTCATCTCCAACTAATACTCTACAAGCACCACACATACCAGTACCATCAACCATAATTGGATTTAAACTTACTATTGTTTTTATTCCTAACTTTTTAGTTAAAAGACATACAAATTTCATCATAATCATTGGTCCAATAGCTACTACCAAATCATATTTCTTTCCTTCATTTTCAACTAAGTCTTGTAATCTATCAGTTACCATACCCTTAAAGCCTGAAGATCCATCATCTGTTGCTAAATAATAATTTCCTGCAACAGCTTCCATTTCATCTTTAAGAATTACAATATCCTTATTTCTTGCCCCAACAATTACATCTGCGTCTATTCCCTTAGAATGTAACCACTTAACTTGAGGATAAACTGGTGCTGTACCAACTCCTCCAGCTATAAACATAATTTTCTTATTCTTTATTTCTGACAAATCATCAGTAACAAGCTCTGACGCTTGTCCTAAAGGTCCTACAAAATCTCTAAATGAATCTCCAACTTCATATTTAGCCATCTTTTCTGTAGATGCCCCAATTGTTTGGAATACTATTGTTACAGTACCCTTTTCTCTATCGTAATCACAGACTGTTAAAGGGATTCTTTCACCTATTTCATCTGGTACTACAATAACAAATTGACCTGGATTAGCAGAAGCCGCTACTCTAGGTGCTTCAATATCCATAAGATAGATATTTTCATTTAATTGTTCTTTTTTTAATATTTTATACACCTTTGTCCCCCCAATATAATGCTTTTTTGCTATTCATACATATTATAACGTATTCATACATGCGTCTTCAACCATTTTTATACTTTTTATACTGTTTTTATCTTATACAGAATTTTATGTAATATTTTATTTTTCTAAAACTCAAAACAAAAAGTATATTAGGTAACGAAAAAATCTGCAGCTTTTGACACTGCAGATTTTTTATATATTTAGAAATTAACCTTTTCTCCTGTATAAACACATTTGAATAGTTTAACCATTTCATCTTTACTTATTTCTCTTGGATTTGAGCCTGTACATGCATCTTCTATTGCTCTTTCAGAAATAAGTTCAACCTTATTATTAAAATCATCTTCATTAATACCATATTCTTTTAATGTAAGTGGTATTGACATCTTCTTATTTAAATCTTGAACAAAAGTAACTAATGAATCTACTAATTCTTCATCAGTATTTCCTTTTAAGTTAATGCTTCTAGCTATTGTTGCATATCTATCAGCACATTTCTTTGCATTAAACTCAATTACATATGGTAAATATATTGCATTTGCACATCCATGTGGTATATGAAAGACTGCTCCTGTTTTATGTGCCATACTGTGGCATATTCCAAGTAATGCATTAGAGAATGCCATTCCTGCTAAACATTGAGCATAGTGCATTTCTTCTCTAGACTTCATATCACCTTCATAAGACTTAACTAATTCATCATTTATCATGCTTATAGCTTTTAAAGCTAATGGATCTGTAAATGGAGAATTTAATGTTGCTACATATGCTTCAATTGCATGAGTTAAGGCATCCATTCCTGTATATGATGTTAATTTAGCAGGCATTGTTTCAGCTAATTCTGAATCAACTATTGCAATATCAGGTGTAATATTGAAATCTGCTAAAGGATATTTAATTTCAGTTTTGTAGTCTGTAATTACAGAGAATGCAGTTACTTCTGTTGCAGTTCCACTTGTTGATGGAATAGCTACAAACTTAGCCTTAGTTCTTAATTCTGGTAAAGAGAAAGGCTTTGTAATATCCTCAAATTTTGAATCTGGGTATTCATAGAATATCCACATTGCTTTTGCAGCATCAATTGGAGAACCTCCACCCATAGCTATAATCCAATCTGGCTCAAAATCTCTCATAGTTTTAGCTCCATTAAGAACTGTTTCTACTGATGGATCTGGTTCTACTCCTTCTATAAGTTTAGTTTCTATTCCAGCTTCTTTTAAATAATCAATTGCTTTATCAACGAAACCAAATCTCTTCATTGAACCACCGCCTATTACTAAGACAGCCTTCTTTCCTTTTAGGGATTTTAATTGTTCCATTGAACCTTTTCCATAATAAATATCTCTTGGTAATGTAAATCTCATCATAACTCTATACCTCTTTCTGATTTTGTATACAACTTAATTTTATCATTTATTGATTTTTTTGTAAACTTATACATTAATAGTATTAAGCTGGAATCTTTAAAAAGAAGAGCTATTGCAAAAATTAATTTGCAATAGCTCTTCTTCTTCTAAAACACACTTATATAAACTTACAAAACAAACAATTAAACCGCTAATTTTACCTAGTATTGATTCTATTTAGAATAATCATAGAATCCTTTTCCTGTCTTTCTTCCAAGCCATCCAGCTCTTACGTATTTTCTTAATAATGTATGAGCTCTGTACTTAGAATCCCCAGTTTCTTTATATAAAACATCCATTATTGCAAGAACAACGTCTAGCCCTATTAAATCTCCTAGTGCTAAAGGTCCCATTGGATGATTTGCACCATATTTCATAGCTGTATCAATATCTTCTACTGATGCTACTCCATCTGCATAGATACCAATTGCTTCATTAACCATTGGTATAAGAATTCTATTAACAACAAATCCAGGAGCTTCAGAAACTTCTACTGGTTCTTTTCCTATTGCTACAGATAATTCTTTTACTGCATCAAAAGTTTCCTTAGATGTAGCTGCACCTCTTATTATTTCTACTAATTTCATAACTGGTGCTGGGTTAAAGAAATGCATTCCTATAACCTTGTCAGCTCTCTTAGTAGCTGAAGCAACTTCTGTTATTGATAAAGATGAAGTGTTTGAAGCTAAGATTGTTTCTGGCTTACAGATTTCATCTAATTCAGCAAAAATCTCTTTCTTAATATTCATATTTTCAATTGCTGCTTCTACAACTATATCTGCATCAGCTGCTAATTTCATATCAGTAGTTCCTGAAATTCTTGAAAGGATTGCTTCCTTATCTTCTTCACTCATTTTACCTTTAGCAACTCTCTTGCTTAAAGTTTTATCAATTCCAGCAATTCCTCTTTGAACGAATTCATCTTTAATATCTCTAACGATTACTTCACATCCACTTTGTGCAAATGCTTGAACAATACCTGCTCCCATTGTACCTGCACCAAGAACAAAAACTTTTTTCATATCTAAAAATCCCCCTTTTTTGTATACTTACCTAAAACAAATTTATCTCTAATTATTCAACTACTAATTCTTTAGCTTGTGCTATTAATTCTGGTATAACCTTCTTAACATCTCCAACTATACCGTAATCTGCAACCTTCATTATTGGAGCTGAATTATCTTTGTTTATTGCTATAATCATATCTGAATCTTGCATACCAGCAACATGTTGAATTGCTCCTGATATACCACATGCTATATAAATTGATGGTTTAACAGTCTTACCAGTTTGTCCAACTTGGTATGCTGGATCTAACCATCCTTTTTCTACAGCTGCTCTTGAACCTGCAACAGTTCCACCTAATACATCTGCTAATTCTTGAAGAAGTGCAAAGTTTTCTTTAGAACCAACACCTCTACCACCAGCAACTATAACTTTTGCTTCTGAGATATCTATAATATCTTTCTTGCTCTTAATTGTTTCTAATACCTTAGTTCTAATATCAGCATCAGTTAACTTAACTTCTACATTTTCAACCTTTGCGTTATCAGAATTAGTTTCAACCTTTTCAAATACTCCTGGTCTTACTGTTGCCATTTGTGGTCTATGTTCAGGACAAGCGATTGTTGCCATTAAGTTACCACCAAAAGCTGGTCTTGTAGCAAGAAGATCTCCAGTTTCAACATCTACATCTAATGATGTACAGTCAGCTGTTAAACCTGTTGCTAATCTAGCTGATACTCTTGGTCCTAAATCTCTTCCTATGAAAGTAGCTCCAATAAATAATATTGATGGCTTTCTTTCATTTACTAAATCAACAATAACTTTTGTATAAGCTTCTGTTGTATAATTTTCCAATTTAGCATCATTAGCAACTAAAACTTCATCAGCACCATGTTCAGTTAAAGTTTTTGCTAATCCTTCTATGTTATTACCCAAAAGTAAAGCTGTTAATTTAACGCCTAACTTTTCAGCTATTTTCTTACCTTCTCCAAGTAACTCTAAAGATACTTTTTGCAATTTACCTTCTCTTTGTTCAGCAAAGACCCAAACGCCTTTATAATCTGCTATATTCATAATAAATCCCCTCCTATTATCTTAAATGTAGTGTTTCTCTTTTAATTTTCCTAGAACATATTCAGCTGCTTCCTTAGCTGGTTTTTCAACTAATTCTCCAGCACCCTTAACTTCTTTAGTCATTGATTTCTTAACCTTAGTTGGTGAACCCTTTAATCCTAATTCTGACTTATCTACATCGATATCGTCAGCAGTCCATACCTTAATTTCATTATCAGAAGTTTCGAATATTTTACCTACATTCATATATCTAGGTGCATTTAATTCTTCAATAGCAGTTAATAAACATGGAGTATTAACTTCAACTATTTGATGTCCATCTTCTAATGCTCTATTTATTGTTAATGTATTACCATCAACTTTAACTTCTTGCACATATGTTACTTGTGGAATATTTAAATGTTCTGCAATTTCTGGTCCAACTTGAGCAGTATCACCATCAATTGCTTGTCTACCTGCTAAAACTATGTCATAGTCTAACTTTTTAATTACTCCAGCTATAGCCTTTGAAGTTGCAAGTGTATCAGCTCCTCCAAGTGCTCTATCTGTTAAAAGAATTGCTTCATCAGCACCCATACATAATGATTCTCTAAGTGCTGCCTTAGCCATTGGAAGACCCATGCTAATTACAGTTACCTTACCGCCAACTTTTTCTTTTAGTGCTAAAGCTTCTTCTAATGCATGCTTATCTTCTGGATTTATAATTGATGGAACACCATCTCTAATTAATGTTCCTTTTACTGGATCTATCTTAACTGCTGTTGTATCTGGAACTTGTTTAACGCAAACTACTATATTCATTTATAAACACCCTCCTATCTTAAAACGCTACCTGAAATAACCATCTTTTGAACTTCTGAAGTTCCTTCGTATATTTCAGTTATCTTAGCATCTCTCATCATTCTTTCTAATGGATATTCTTTAGTGTATCCATATCCACCAAGGATTTGTACTGCCTTAGTTGTAACTTCCATTGCTGTTTCTGCTGCAAAAAGTTTAGCTCTTGCTGCATCTATTGAATAAGGTTCTCCGTTTTGTTTATTCATAGCTGCTTTATATACTAAGTGTTTAGCTGCTTGAATCTTAACGTCCATTTCAGCAATATACCATTGTAATCCTTGGAATGCTGAAAGTGGTTTGCCAAATTGTTTTCTTTCTTTCATATATGCTACAGCTTCTTCAAAAGCTCCTTCTGCTATACTTAATGCTTGAGCAGCTATACCAATTCTTCCTCCATCAAGAGTCTTCATTGCTATCTTAAATCCTTTTCCTTCTGCTCCTATTAAGTTTTCCTTAGGTACTATACAGTTTTCCATAATAAGTTCTGTAGTAGATGATGCTCTAATACCCATCTTATTTTCTAGGCTTCCAACTGAGAATCCTGGGAAATCTTTTTCTACTATGAATGCTGAAATTCCTCTAGTTCCTTTGCTCTTATCTGTCATAGCAAATATAATGAAAGTTTCTGCAACTCCACCATTAGTTATGAAGATTTTTGAACCATTTAATACATAGTGATCACCATCAAGAACTGCAGTTGTTTGTTGACCTGATGCATCTGTACCAGCACCTGGTTCAGTTAAACCAAAAGCACCAATCTTTTTACCACTACATAAATCAGCTAAGTATTTTTCTTTTTGTGCAGGTGTACCATTTTCATTGATAACTGATGCACATAATGATGTATGAGCTGACAAAATTACTCCAGTTGTTGCACAAACCTTTGATAATTCTTCAACGGCTATAATATATGATAATACGTCACCGCCTGCTCCCCCTACTTCTTTAGGAAATGGGATACCCATCATTCCAAGACTTCCCATCTTCTTAACATTTTCCATTGGAAACTTTTCTGTTTCATCAATTTCAGCAGCTATTGGTTTTACTTCATTAACTGCAAAGTCTCTAACCATTTGTTGTACTAATTCTTGTTCTCTAGTTAATTTGAAATCCATTATTAACCCTCCTTAAAATTTAAGTTTATTTATTTTTAAAGTTCTTATCTCTCTTTTCTAAGAAAGCTGTCATACCTTCTTTTTGGTCTTCAGTTGCAAAACATTTACCAAAGTCTTCTGCTTCAATTTCTACAGCAGTTTTTATATCAACTTGTGCTCCTCTGTTAATTGCATCCTTACAGTACTTAACAGCCTTAGGTGCATTAATGATTATTGCATTTGCCATAGCTTTTGCTTCATCCATAAGATTTTCAAGAGGCACAATTTTATTTACTAAGCCAATTTGCATAGCTTCTTCAGCTTTTACCATTCTACATGTATAAATCATTTCTTTTGCTTTTGCTAAACCAACTAATCTTGATAATCTTTGAGTTCCACCAAAACCTGGTGTTATTCCAAGACCTGCTTCTGGTTGAGCAAATTTAGCTTTTTCTGAAGCTATTCTTATATCACATGACATAGCTAGTTCACATCCACCACCTAGTGCAAAGCCAGATATGGCTGCTATTACAGGCTTGTCTAAGTTTTCAAGTCTTAAAAATACTTTATTTCCTAAAGTACCGAAGGCCTTTCCTTCTTCTTCATTTAAATCTTTCATTTCTGCTATATCAGCTCCAGCTACAAAGGATTTTTCTCCTGAACCTTTAACTATTACAGCATAAATATTATTGTCTTTTTCTAGATCATCAATTACTACATCAAGATCTTTTAAAGTATCTGAGTTTAATGCATTTAATGCCTTTGGTCTATTTATAGTTACAATAGCCAAATGATCTTCTTTTTCTAAAATTACATTTTTAAGTTCCACACTTTTCCCCCCTCGAATAATTCCCTCGCTCGCAAATGTATTTATTCACATTTATTTATTTTTTTTCCAGTCAAATCTCAAAAAAATTTACTTCAAAACTTGTTAATATTATAACAATCTGAAGAAAAAAAATAATTGAAGTCTTTCAACTTCAATTATAATTATAATACTTTGTTAAATTATTTGCAATATTTTTGTTGAGATTTTTTGCTAATTTAATGAATATTTTCCATACCGTATTTTTTATTCATTCACTTCTTCTTCTTTACTGTGTAATTGATAAATTAATGTAAGCATACTTTCACTTAAATGTACATTCTCAACTATTACATCTTTAGGCACATTTAAATCTACAGGAGCAAAATTCCATATTCCTTTTACTCCTCCTGCAACTAATTCATCACATACTTTTTGAGCGTTTATTTTTGGTACGCATATTATACCAATATCAATAGAATTGCGCATTAAATGATCCTTTAATGTATCAATTTCATTTATTTCTATATCTTGAATTTTCATACCTACAAGCTTTGGATTAGCATCGAAAATACCTGTAAATTCAAAGCCTAGTTTACCAAAACCATTGTAGTTAGCTATTGCTTGCCCTATATTACCTGCTCCAATTAAAACTGCCTTATATTCTTTATTTAATCCTAGAATATCTCTAATTTGATTATATAATTCTCTTACGTTGTATCCATATCCTTGCTGTCCAAAGTCTCCAAAACAATTTAAATCTTGACGAATTTGTGATGCTGTAAATCCTATCTTTGCTCCTAGCTCTTTTGAAGAAATTCTATCCACATCATTATCTAATAAGTCTTTAAGATATCTATGATATTTAGGTAACCTTTTTATTACAGCCATAGAAATATTTTTTTTCTTTTCCATACTGTTCTCCTCTTTATAATCATTTTTTTAACAATAACAATTGTTAAATTTTCTTTATTTTTTTAACAATTATTTGCTATAAAAGAATATTTTAAATTTATCCTTCCTATATATATCTTAACATAAATGCTACATAATTTTCTATCAATTATTAAAGTATCTAGACATATTTTTAGTATTTATTTAATGATTTTACTATTTTTATTGTTATAAATTAACTTTTCAGTTTTTTATTTTCCAGACAAATGTTCTATTAAAATTTTAATCCCCATAATTACCAAAATAATTCCACCAATTAATTCTGATTTTGATTTCAATATTTCTCCGAATGCTCTTCCAATATATACAGCTATAATACTAAGTAAAAATGTTGTACATGCAATTATTATTGCCGCATAAAATATATTTACGCTTAAAAATGCAAAACTAACACCTACTGCTAAAGCATCAATACTAGTAGCTATTGCAAGAATCAAAAACCTTTTATAAGAAAAATCCATTTCTTTTTCTTCATCTTCATCTCCCTTAATAGATTCATATACCATTTTACCCCCAATAAAACTTAAAAGCGCAAATGCTATCCAATGGTCTATTGCTTGTATATACTCAGTAAAATTAATACCAAGAGCCCAACCTATAAGTGGCATTAACCCTTGAAAAATTCCAAAGAATAAACCTGATCGTAATGCTATCTTTAAACGATTGTCCTTAGATGTATTAAGACCCATAGTTAATGAAACTGCAAATGCGTCCATAGATAATCCAATTCCAATCATTAATATTGATATAAAATTCACTCTATCTGCTACTCAAAATATGGACAATTATACCCATATCGAGATTTTTCCTTATTCATCGTGTCCTATTTTGTA
>NZ_FPBY01000098.1 GCF_900116755.1 Clostridium sp. DSM 8431 | reverse complement strand
AAAGATTCACCTCCTAAAGCTATTATAACAATTTTTATAAAAAACTTCTAATATTTTATAAAGTTTTCTAAACTTTTGTCATCTGTTATTCAACCTCTCTTATTCTTAGTTATAAAAAAACCCGAGTCAAACTCGGGCTTCAGTTCTTCAACTATTTGTTTACTTTTTCTTTGAATTCTTTTCCTGCCTTGAATACTGGCACTGTTGAAGCAGCTATCTTAATTACTTCCTTAGTTCTTGGATTTCTTCCTTCTCTAGCAGCTCTTTCTCTTGTTTCGAAAGTACCGAAACCAACTAATTGAACCTTTTCACCATTTTCTAAAGCTTCTTCTACGCTATCGATAAAAGCCTTTAAAGCTAATTCAGCATCTTTTTTTGTTAATTGGCTCTTTTCTGCCATGCTTGTAATTAATTCTGATTTATTCACGATTACATCCTCCTTAAAATCCAGTTAGCCTTTTATATAACTGTGTTTATGTACCACACTTACATTATCTTATTATATATCCTCTTTTCGAAGTAGTCTACATATTTTATAAAATGATTAAAAAATGTAACATTACCTACTAATACTAATGCAGCATAGTAACTGATAAACTATCTTATTTTTTATAATTCTCCACTAATTATTAAAATCCTTTTATTATTGTTTTTTTTCTAATTTCTTAGCTTCATCCCATAGTTTATCCATATCTTCTAAAGACATACTTTCTAAACTCAAGTTATTTTCTTTTGATTTTTTCTCCATGTAACTAAATCTTTTTATAAATTTATCTGTAGTTAAGTTTAATGCATCTTCTGCATCTACATTTAAAAACCTACTCACATTAACACACGAAAATAGCAAATCACCTATTTCCTCTTTTATTCTTACCATATTTTCACTTTTATATACATCAATTACTTCATTTAATTCTTCTTTTATTTTTTCAATAGCATCTTCAACATTATCCCAATCAAAACCTACCTTTTTAGCCTTCTTTTGAATCTTCTTAGCTCTTAAAAGTGCAGGAAATGCTTTTGCAACTCCATTTAATTCATCAGTTAAAGTTTCAAAATGTTTTTCACCTTTCTTTAGTTCGTCCCAATTTACAAGAACTTCAGCTGTATCCTTAACATTTATATCTCCAAATACATGTGGATGTCTATAAATCATCTTATTAGATATACCATCTGTAATATCTAACATATCAAATTCTGAATCATCTATTCCTAATGATGCATGGAATATAACTTGAAATAATACGTCTCCTAATTCTTCAATAAGAGCCTCTTTATTATTTTGCTCTATAGCATCAAAAACTTCATAACTTTCTTCAATAATATCTCTCTTTATAGACTCATGAGTCTGTTCTTTATCCCATGGGCAGCCATTTTCACCTCTTAATATCTTGACAATTTCAATTAAATCATCAATATCTTTTTTACCCTTTGAATTTTTAGGTATATATATAATATTAAATTCACTAAAATCAGTTATATCATCAATTTTATTAAGTTTAATTTCAAGACATTTTCTATCTTTATTAATAATATAGTATACCTTTATATCTTTATCATATACATTTTCCAATTTGGTTTTAATCTTTAAAGCTACATACTTACTAGATATATCTTTAATTACAACTTCACTGTGCTTTCTAATATCAGCTTCTTCTATACAGTTAGAATTAATTATTGTAATATCTTCTATTGTTTTATTTAAACAGCTTTGAATTAATTCCTTTATTCCTGCTGCAGGATATATTTTATAATCTATATTCTTTTCTTTACATAGCTTTATAATATCTTTAACAGACTTATCATTATCTGAAGGACTTCCTATAGTAGCATAAACCACTTCATTATTTTTAGAAATATTTCTTATATCTTTAAATAGATTAGATGAATTTTTAAATAGTATTCCCTCTTCCTCTAAAGACTTTATAATTTTCAAATCTGTATTTTTTATATAAATATTTTTAGACTCTTTTAAAATTTTATAAGTTTTAATGGTCAAATCGTCTATTTCTCCATAACCTAACCCCACTATATTTATCATAAAGTTTCTCCTCTCTCATCTTTAATTTTTACTAAATCTATATTTAATCTCATTAATATCAATTACTTTTAAAACTAATACACTTACACCATATATTATGGCTCCAATGCCTATTGATGCTATACATGAAAAACTATTATTTCCAGTTTTATTATAAAGCATACTATAAACAATCAAAACAAAAATTATCATAAGTACTGATGCTAGAGCTGGTTTTATAAAATTATTATAAAATCTAAACTTGGTACCTAACTTTAACTTCATAGAAATCACATTTAACATAGTTGTAGTTACATATGCTCCTATACTTGCTATTACTGCTCCATATATATTTAACTCTGGAACAGATACAAGGGTTATTGTTAAAATTACTTTTACTATGCAGCCTATAAGTAAATTAAAAACTGGTCTTATATAGCTTCCTATACTTTGCAAAATAGATGTGGTAGTCTGCGTAATAATTATAAAAGGCACTGATATAGATAAATATTTTAGTATTTCCAAGCCTTCAGATCTTCCCGGAAATATAAATTTCATAATTGGACCTGCCATAAAAAATAATCCAAATAAACATGGCATGGCTATAAGTGCTGATAATTTTATTGATAAATCTATTTTTGAATCAACTTCTCTTTTTCTTTTTAAAATATAGCTTTCTGCTATTATTGGAATTAAAGATGTACACAGCGCCATAGATAAAGTAAGTGGAATATTTACAATGACTGATGCTTTTCCTGTAAGCTGTGCGTAAAGAATTGTTGCCTGTTGATTTGAAAATCCTGCATCTAATAATTTTTGTGGTACTAATATAGAATCTATTAAACTCATTATTGTACTTACTGTTGCACCTATAGAAATAGGTATGGCTATCCTTAATATTCTACTTAATATTTCAGGATTACTTTTTATCTTTCTAATTCCATAATTTCTTTTTACTTTACTATACTTAAATCCTAAGTATGTTACTCCTAGTACGCCTCCTGCAGCTGCTCCAAAAGCAGCCCCTCCTGCTGAATATTCAATTCCTTTTGGAAGGAAAATCATTGCAAGTCCAACTCCAACTACTACTCTTCCTATTTGCTCTAATATTTGTGACATTGCTGATGGAGTCATATTTTGAAGTCCTTGAAAAAAACCTCTGTAAACTGTCATCATAGATATAATAAAAGGTGCAAAGGATACTCCAATTAAAGAATAATATGCTTTTGCATCCCACTGAAGAAATTTAACAATAGGTGTTGCAAAGAAAAACAAAATTAAAGATGTGCCTGTCCCTATCATAAGCATTAGTAATCTAGCTTCTTTTACAACTTCAAAACTTCCTTTAATATCACCTGTAGCATTTTTTTCTGATATCATTTTAGACATAGCTACAGGAACTCCAGATGCCATAGCTACAAAAAACATATATAAAGGATATGACATTTGATAATATCCAACGCCTTCATCTCCAATAAGCATTATTAAAGGCCATCTAAAGAACAACCCTAAAAATCTCGTTAGTATTCCCGCTATTCCTAACACTATGCTTCCTTTTATTAAGGATTGCTTTTTCATAAAATACCTCCAAACTTTATCATTATTATGTATTACTTATTCTTATTTTTAGTTCAGAGGTATTATTACTAATATATTTGGGATTAACTCTAAAATTTAATAAAACCTTATTTTATTGTTCCATTTGTCTGCCTAAAAAGCCTGCTGCTGTTTCTGATAATTTCACTTCTAAGTCACCTAATTTAGCACCTTCTTTTGCTACTATAATAACAGATCCAATAGCATCGCCTTCAGAAATTATTGGTGAAATTACTTGTGAGCTATAATTAGATTCTTCATCATCATTATGTAGAGGAATTATATCACTTTGTTCAGATAAAAGAACTGTTTTTCTATCTTCTGTAATTTTTTCCAATTCTCTACTTATCTTTCTTTCTAAATAATCTTTTTTAGGCGCACCGCTCATTGATATAAATGCATCCTTATCTGCTACTAATACAATATTTCCTATTGCTTGTTGAAGGCTTTCTGCATAGTCTTTTGAAAAATCAGTTAATTCTCCAATTGGGGAATATTTTTTTAGTATTACTCCACCTTCCCTATCTGTAAAAATTTCTAAAGGATCTCCTTCTCTTATTCTAAGTGTTCTTCTTATTTCTTTTGGAATAACAACTCTTCCCAAATCATCAATACGTCTTACAATTCCAGTCGCTTTCATTATAAAAACTAACCTCCTTAAATAACTTTTTCCTTAGTAACACTCTTATTATTTGACTCTATAGAAATTTTATACACATATACCCATTATTTATATTCAAATTTTATATAAGTAGATACTTTAAAGTATAAAAAAGGTGCATTTAAATGATTTTTCAATCATTTAAATGCACCTTTTTCACAAAAATATTTTATAACTTATCTTCATAAGTTTTAACTTTTAATTCTTCTTTTAATTCATCTAATTTACTCTTAAATACATCTTGTTCTTTTGTTTGCTTTAAAGTTTCAGAAATTGTTGTTTTTAAAGAATCATTTAAAGGTTCTAATGTTCTTTCTGGATATACTGTAGTATTTACTATTAAATGATATCCATATGAAGTCTTAACTGGTTCTGAAACTTGGTTTGCTGGTAAGCTCTTAAATCCATTAGCAAACTCTTCAACCATTCCACTATTTTCAAATGTTAGACGTCCTAAATCTTGATATAATGAACCTTTGAATTGTTCTTCTTCAGATACTTCTTTTAATGATTTACCTGATAATACTTCTTGTCTAGCTGCTTCAGCTTTTGCCTTTGCTGCATCTTCTGCTCCAGCTAATATATTTCCTTCAGAATCTTTTTCTGGTTGAAATAATAAATGCAATACGTCTGCTCCTGCATCATAAGTATAAGTATCTTGATTTTCATTATAATAGTTTTCGATATCTTCATCTGTAACTTCAATATCAGAAGTCATTGCAGCATAAACTTGATCTAAGATTATGCCTTCTTTTAACATTTCTCTTAAGCTTTCATCATCATATCCCGCTTGTTCAAGTTGAGTTTCATACTCATCTCCAAATTGTTCTTTGTATTGATTAATTTGATCATCAACCTGCTTTTCGACTTCATCATCACTTATATTTACATCGTACTTACTCTTGCTTTGCATCATTACAGCTTTAGTTACCAAATAATCCAATCTTTGTTCTCTAGACTTCTTTAAATTAGTCTTTACACTTTCATTAGATTCATAATCATCTCCATATTGCTGCTTAAGTTGATCAATCATTGATTTTAATTCTTTATCAACGTCATCCCTTGTTATTTTTGTGTCCCCTACCTTAGCTAATACTGTCTTCCCCTTTGACTCATTAGTTCTTTCTACCATGTTACATCCTGCAAATGATGCAGCCATAGTTGCAGCTACCGCTAAAGTCATTAACTTTTTAATTTTTTTCAAAGCCATTCCCTCACTTTTCTGTTTATTAATAGGTTATAACGACATATTAAACGACATACTTTAAGTATAACAACACTTTATGCCGAACACAAACGTTTTCTTCCTTCTTTTCATTAGTTTTCCAATAAAACATCTTATATTTCTTTGTAAATCTCTAATATTTGCCTTTTATCTCTTTTTTTCCTAGCAGATAGTACTTATTTATATCGTTTTTATATAAAAAAAATAGCAGAAATTATAAATTTCTGCTATTTAAAACCATACTTATATTCTATCTTCATAAACCTTAACTTTTAATTGTTCTTTAAATTCATCAAGTTTAGTATTATATGCTTCTTCTTGTTTATCATATAATAATGTATTCTTAACTTCATCTTTAACTTGATCTAAAGGCTTAACTTCATCATTTGGATAAACTACTGTATTAATAATTACATGATATCCATATTTAGTTTTAACTACATCTGATACTTGATTTGCAGGAAGGTTTTTGAATGCATCTTCAAATTCTTGAACCATTCCACTATCTTCAAAGCTTACACGACCTAAGTCCTCATATGTAGTAGTATCTTTATATTCTTCACTGTTTGCAACATCCTTTAATGATTCACCTTGAAGAGCTTTTTGTCTTATTTCTTCAGCTTCTGCCTTTGCAGCATCATCTGCTCCATCTACTGGATTTCCATCACTATCAGTTTTAACTTTAACAAGTATATGAGTAACATCTGCACCTGCTTTTGTAGTGTAATCAGAAATATGTTCATTATAGTAGTTTTCTATATCTTCATCTGTAACTTCTACATCTGAAATCATTGCATCAACTACCATACCTAATACAACTTGTTTCTTCATATAATCCTTAAAACTATCATCATCATATCCATATGATTGTATGTAGTTTTCATAATCTTCATCTGACCCTAGTGCTTGTTTATAGTAATCTATTCTACTATCAACTTCTTTATTTATTTCATCATCATCTGGATCTACTCCAACTTCGTCCTTACTTTGTAGTAAAACTTCTTGATCAACTAATCCATCTAATTGCTTAGTTCTTAAACTTTTTAGTGTTGATTTTAAAGATTCATTTGATTCATAATCATCACCATATTGTTCCTTATAAGAATCAAGATAAGGTTTTAATGCTTTATCTACATCTTCTCTAGTTATTTTTGTATCTCCTACTTTAGCCAAAACTTGCTTTTGCTTAGATTCTTCAGTTCTTTCTACTAAATTACATCCTGTTAATGAAAAAACAACTATCCCAGCTAAAGCCATAGCAACTAAATTCTTTATTTTTATCAAAGTAACTACCTCACTTTTCCTGTTTTTATCATAGGTTTAACGACATATCATTAGTATATCAATATTATTTCTCATATTCAATTTATTATTGCTTATTTTTCGTTATTTTGGTTAAAGAACTTAACATTTCCTTAAAAGTCAATAACATCTCTTCTTTATTTAAATCATTTTCTACAAATACAAAGGATGGCTCTTCTCCAAATCTTAATAGAACCTTATCTTTATAATTTTTAAGCAATTCTTTGAATACATTCTTATACTCTTCATCATCTTTAGCAAATTTGAAGACTATTTCCTTTGGAGTTTCTTTAATTTCTTCTATAGATAGCATCTTAGCTCTGCTCTTTATATAAGCTATATCCATAAGATTGTATACCGGCTTAGGTATATTTGAATATCTATCTTCAAGTTCTTCTTTTATATCCATATATTCTTCCATACTCTCAAGAGCTGCAATTTTCTTATAAATAGATATTTTTTGTATTTCATCTTCTATATAATTTGATGGTATATATGCATCAACTTTTAATTCTACAGTTGTTTCTATAGGTTCTTTGTCTATATCACCTTTTACAAGCTTTATTGTATCTTCAAGCATTCTACAATATAAATCATATCCTATAGTAGCCATGTGCCCATGTTGTGATGAGCCCATCATATTACCTGCTCCTCTTATTTCTAAGTCTCTCATAGCTATCTTAAATCCTGAACCAAGCTCAGTAAAATCTTTTAAGGCTTTCAGTCTCTTTTCTGCTACTTCAGTAAGAATCTTGTCCTTAGTATATAAAAGATATGCATAGGCTATTCTATTTGAACGCCCAACTCTTCCTCTTAACTGATATAACTGAGATAATCCCATCTTATCTGCATTATAAACAATTATAGTATTTACATTTTGTATATCTATTCCTGTTTCTATTATTGTTGTACAGACTAAGACGTTATTTACATTATTCACAAAATCTCTAACTTCGTTTTCTAATTCTCTCTCTGTCATACGACCATGAGCAACTGAAATCTTTGCTTCTGGAACTAAGTTCTTTACATAACCAGCCATTCTGTCTATATCTTCAACCCTATTATAGACAAAGTATACCTGACCGCCTCTGCTTATTTCTCGCATTATTGCATCTCTTATAAGCTGATCATTTTGCTCAACAACATAGGTTTGAATAGGGTATCTTTCCTCTGGTGGAGTTTCTATTACAGAAATATCTCTCACTCCAGTTAAAGACATATGAAGGGTTCTTGGAATTGGTGTTGCACTTAATGTTAGAACATCAACATTCTTCTTCATATTCTTCATCTTTTCTTTTTGAGCAACTCCAAATCTCTGCTCTTCATCAACTATTAATAAACCTAAATCTTTAAATTTTATATCTTTTGAAACAAGTCTATGAGTTCCTATTAAAATATCCACATTTCCTTCTTTTACAGCTTGAATAGTAGCCTTCTGCTCTTTTGCTGTTCTAAATCTACTAATCATATCTATAGTAACTGGGAAATCTGAAAATCTTTTTTTTAAGTTTTTATAATGCTGTTCTGCTAATATAGTTGTTGGAACTAAGAATGCAACTTGTTTTCCATCCATAACAGCCTTAAATGCCGCTCTAACTGCAACCTCAGTCTTTCCATATCCAACATCTCCACATAAAAGTCTATCCATAGATTTATCAGATTCCATATCAGCTTTAATTTCTTCTATACATAATAATTGATCTGGTGTTTCTTCATATGGAAACTCATCTTCAAATTGCTTTTGCCACTCAGTATCCTTTGAGAACTTATGACCTTTCATAGTAGCTCTTGTAGCATATAATTTCATTAAATCTTGAGCAATTTCATTTATAGACTTTCTAACCTTAGCCTTTGCCTTAATCCATTCATTTCCGCCTAATTTATTAACTTTAGGAGATTTACCTTCACTTCCTATATATTTTTGAACAAGATCAAGCTGATCTACAGGAACATAAAGTTTGTCTCCTTTATCATAAATAATATCTAGGTAATCTCTTTTGCTTCCACCAACTTCAATTTGCTTTATTCCTTTATATACACCAATACCGTGATTTGCATGTACAACATAATCTCCTGGTTTTAGCTCAGCAAAACTCTTAATCTTAGCAACACCTTTAGTCTTTTTCTTTGTTTTTCTAAGTTTTCTTTTAGCTTCACCAAAAACTTCTTTATCTGATATAACACAAACTTTATATTCAGGACATTCAAAACCTTTAAGTAGGTTCCCAAAAGTAATTACAACTTTTCCAAGTTGAATATCATCAATTGCATCCTTATAGACACTTTCTATTCCTCTATCTCTTAAAGTTTCAACAAGTCTTTCACCTCTTGCTCTTGTGCCAGATAAAATTATAGTTCTATATCCATTGTTCTTTTTACTTAAAATATCATCAATAAGTATATCTAGCTGTCCTTGATAATGATTAAGGGATGCTCCTTTTATTTCATAAGTATGTTCAGCTTTTAAAATTTCACTACCCTTTTGAATTTCTTCAAGCATTATATCTACTTTTTCTTCTAAAAGACTGAGTACAGTTTCTTTATTTAATAATAACTTTCCTTGAGATGGTAAAATATCACCTCTCTCTAGAAATATAGAATAACTTTCATTAAACTCAGTATACATACTATCTAATTTTCCTAGTGATCTTAATTTATCATCAAGAATAACTACGTACCCTTCTAGATAATCAAAAAAACTTTCACTATCTTTATATAGGAAAGGTAAATAACTATCTATTGTTTCAAAGGTATGTGTTTCTTTAAAACTTTCTAAATTTCTATTAACTATACCTCTTAGTTTTTGTACTTTCTCATTATCTTTACTTTTTGATAATGTTTCTTCTAATTCTTCATTAATAGCTTTTATAGCTTCTTGCATTACATTTTCATCAATAATCATCTCTTTAGCTGGAAATATCTTTACAGTCTTTACCTTATCAATACTTCTTTGAGACTCAACGTTAAAAGTTCTTATTGATTCTATTTCATCACCAAATAGCTCTATTCTATAAGGATTTAAAGAATCTGGTGGAAATACATCTAATAATCCACCTCTAAGAGAAAATTCTCCTTTACCTTCAACTATTTCAACTCTTTCATATCCAGCTTCAGATAAAGTCATAGCTATATCTTCAAAATTAACTTCTTTTCCAATTCTCAATAATAATTTATGTTTTTTTAATAACTTTCTAGGAGTATATTTAGAAGCAAATGCATCTATTGATGTTACTAATATACCCTTTTTCTTTTCTAATATATCTTTTATTACCCTTAATCTAGCCCATCTTAAATCTCCAGATATAGCATCAACATTGTAAAAAACAACTTCCTTTGCTGGGAAGTATGAAACATTACTAGTATATAAGCTTAAATCTTCATATAAATTTTTTGCTTCCATATCACTATGAGTTACTACAACAACTGGTTTATCTAATCCTTCATAAACTGCATTTGCTAAATATGCCTTTGAAGATTCAGATAGTCCAGATATCTCAATAGGACCTCTTCCTTCTAATACATCCCTTTTTATACTGGAAAATTTATCGCTAGTAATTAAGGGTTCAATTAACCCTTTTAACCTCATTTACAGCACCATCCTTAAACTGTTTTTTCTAAACTAAATCCATTATATTTATTCATTGCTTCTTTAACATCACCCTTAACTATTTCTTCTGCTGCCATTGCTACAGCTTCTAAAACTTTATCAAGATCTGCTCTTTCTTCTTTTGAAAAAGTACCTAAAACATGTTTTACTAGGTCTCCCTGAGGTTTCCCCGCTCCTACTTTTATTCTTGCAAAAACATCTCCACCAGTATGAGCTATTATGCTTTTGATACCATTGTGCCCTCCAGCACTTCCTTTTGGTCTAATTCTAATTCTACCCACATCTAATGTTATATCATCATATATAATTAAAATATCTTCATTAGACAACTTATAAAAGTCCATAACTTCTCGTACACTTTCTCCACTTAAGTTCATATATGTTGTTGGTTTTAATAAAATAACCTTTTCTCCTCCAATAAAACCTTCTCCATATACACCTTTAAATTTTGTCCTAGAAACCTCTATATTATACTTATCAGCAATAACATCTATTGCATCAAACCCTACATTATGTCTTGTATTATCATATTCTCTGCCCGGATTACCCAAGCCAACTATAAGAAACATCTTCCTTATCTCCTTCTTTATTAATTATTACTACTATTATACTAAATTATATCTTCATGACAAAAATAAATTTTAATCAAACAAAATTTCCAAACTTTTTTGATTTCCATCTCTTAAAATCATGCAGTTAATACTTTCTCCACTTTTTTTATCTTTTACAATATTATTTATATCTTCTAATGACATTATTGTTTTATTATCTATAGACAATATTATATCAGTAGGCAAAAGTCCTGCCTTAGCAGCATAACCATCTGGAATTATATTTTCTATATATAAACCTCTAACTTCATGTTCTATATCATCAATTAATTCTCCACTTATCCCAAGCTTATCTGTAAAACTAATTATATACTCAACAGCCTTTTTTAACGCCTCTGCACTTAATGCATAATATAATTTTTCATCTTTATTAGAATTTAAAGTTTGAGAATTAAATCCTATAAGTTCTCCATTTAAACTACATAAAGGTCCACCTATATTGTTATCATTTATAACAGCATTAGTCTGTATAACTCTATATGAATTATTATTAGCCTCATCATATATGTTAGTATTAGTCGATGTAATTATCCCTAAAGTAGTTGCTCCTATAAAATCATTTGAAATTGCATTTCCTGAAGCTATAACAAAGTTACCTTCTTTAATGTCTTTGTTAGATATATTTATAGGTATTAAACCATCTGAATCCACCTTGATAAGTGCAACATCAGTAATTTCATCTGCTCCAATCATACAACCTTCAACTGGCTCTCTACCAAGGGATGGGAACTTTATAAATATCCTTTTCATATTTTTTATTTTTGAAAGGCTTGTCACAATGTAACCTTGTTTATCTATTATTATTCCTGTAGTATTTCCTTCTACAAATGTATTTACATTTAATTTATCTTCTGAATCACTTATTGTAACTAAAGAATGAGATACTTCTGTTACCCCTTTTTTAAGAATTTCATCCATACTATATTTATTCTCTTTTGTAATTTCATCTGTTATACTTTTTAATTCTTTATGTATTACTATTTCTGAAGATACAACTCCACATATAACAGCAGCTACTAAAAGAATAATTATTTTAGAAAATTCTTTTCTTTTACTCTATTTACTTTTTATTACAATTCTATCCGATTCGCTTTTTTCATTCACTCAAACCCCTATCCTAAGCTTTAGATAATGTAAATATAAATTCAGTTTCTCCATCTTTACTATTAACCCATATGTCTTCTCCATGTCTTGACAATATAGTTCTTACAATAGATAACCCTAATCCTGTACTTTCTTTATTTGTTCTTGATGAATCTGATTTATAAAATCTATCCCAAATTCTTACCAATTCCTCTTCTGATATTCCTTTACCCTTATTTTTAATACTTACATATACTTTTTTTCCTTTAACACTAGTCTCTATTCTTATTATTTCCCCAGAATAGCTATACTTTATTGCGTTATCTATAAGATTAGTAAGTACCTGAATCATCCTATCTCTATCTGCATAAACAAATTGATGATTTTCATTTAATATTACTTCTACTTTTAAATCTCTTTCAGCAATTTGGGCTTCTTTATTAACAAGACAGATTTCTATTAATCCATTAATATCAATCTCAGACTTCTTTAAGATATAATTTGAATCATCTAAGGTTGATATATCTAGTAAATCATCAACAAGTCTAGAAATACGCTTAACTTCATCATAAACTATTGATAAATAATACTTTTCTTTATCAATAGGAATTATTCCATCTAATATTCCTGCTATGAATCCTCTTATAGATGTTATTGGCGATCTTAATTCATGGGATATATTAGAGATAAAGTTTTTTCTTTTAATCTCACTTTTACTTAAAAAGTCAGCTATTATATTAAAGGATTTTGTTAACTCTCCAATTTCATCATCAGAATGTATAGTTTCTATTCTTGAAATTTCTCCTATAGATATATTTTTTGCTACTTTACTTATTTCATTTATTGGCTTAACCACAATATTTTTTATAAAATGATTGATTCCTATACTTGTAAAGATTATAGCTAAAAATATTCCTCCCCATATTATAGTTATAAGTTTTATAATTCCACTATTTATTTCTGCTTCTGGAATTTCAGTTATTATGACTCCTCCAAAATAATCTCCTTGAAATACTGGCTTCATATAAATAAATTTTTCATTGTCAGCTTTCTTAACAGCTTCACCATTTATTAAAATTTCTCTCTCTTCATCTGTTATAATTTTTCCTAGCAATTTTGATTTACTCTCATTTTCCTCTTCGTTAGAAACAGCATATGTATATCCAAGATTATCTGTAATCATTATACTTGCCTTTGAAGAAGTACCCACTGCATTTAATATATTTTGCAAACTATTAAAGCTAGAATTTTGTTGTGCTCTTAAATAGTTGGATGCTTCAATTGTTATGGGATATATTTGCTTATCAAGAGTTTCTATTCTATTTTCTTTTAAAAATTGAATACCAGAAATGCTTAATATATTCCCAAGGACTATGAGAAATATAGATAAAACTGAAATAGATTTAACTTGTATTTTATACACCAACCCTTTTTTCATTTTTTTACTTCACCTCAAACTTATATCCAACCGTTGCCAAAACCTTATAAAACTTTATAAAGCTTGTTTAATTCCTTATTCAACCTGTCTGATTTTGTAATGAATAAATTCATATACTACTCT